>CAIZMD010000409.1 GCA_903933995.1 uncultured Bacteroidota bacterium | reverse complement strand
GCCCTTCCCATTTTCATCTTTAATAATATTGCCTGCTTGGTCTTTGATGAATTCTTGTACCAAGTATTCCCTACCCTTTACCAATCCACTATGTTCCAAAATGGATTCCAAGATCATCTCTCCCCAATTGCCTTGCAATTTATTGCTGCCTTTTAATGCGGTAGTTAGGTTATTGGCTTCCGTACTAACCTGCAAGCTCATTTGAACTAAGCGATCAATTTCTCTACCAAGGGTGAATCGCTCCTTGGATTCCTTGTCGTAGGTTTCTTCCACTTTTTTTTTAAAATCGCCAAGCTCTGTCTTAAGGGGTTGCAGAATCTGGCCTATCTGTTCTTGATTTTGTTGCGTGAACTTTTTTGAATTGGCTTCCATGATCTGCTGGGCCAGTTCTCCAAACTCTAATTTAATCTGCTCATTAAAATGTTTGGCTGCTTCCTTTGCCTCTGCCAATGCAACATTGGCCATGACCAATTTGGTTTCTGACTGGGTAGCCCGCATGAGGTACTGCTCTTTTTCTGATTGGGTGATTTTCAACAACTGTTGCAAGTCTGCTTCTGATTGTTGTTTCTGTTGGAGTATGGCTTCCATTTGTAAGGTCTTTCTCAAGGAAAAACCACGGTACAAAAAGAACGTGATACCAGATCCGGCAATTGCCGATAATACCATTATAGCAATGCTCATATTGTCTATCATAAAAAAGTCATTAGGGGAAATGAAAAAAACATTGCTCAAGCAATGATACCAACAGCGCTGCTGCTAGCAAACAGTTTATTGGGAGTTACAAACCAGATTTCAAATATAATTAATTGTGTGAATTTATTTTAGTTGATACCTATCTTTTCATGGAAAAACAGGTCTGAGTTTGTAAAAGGTCGTTTTAGGTTTGTGAATGGTAAAAAAAATTTAAATCGGTACATTCGTCGTGTACAATGAACATGATATCCATGTTGGTACACCAAGAGCATGGCCCAAACCAATCAGCACTTTCTAAGAAAAATTGCCAACCTACCAGTTTTTAAATGGTTGTTCATCCTCACCCTATTGTCAGTACTAGTAGGCAGTTTGGTGGCATTGTTTTTTTGGGCACTTGACCAAGTAACTTTATTGCATTGGAGTCAGCACTGGTTATTGTTTTTGTTGCCCCTTGCAGGAATCTTGATTTATAGCATCTACCATTTTTGGGGCAAGGGTTCAGAAGCCGGGAATGGTTTATTAATAGATGGCATTCACAATTCCCAAACCAAGGTTCCAGCAAGCATGGCTCCCTTGGTCTTGTTCACCACTTTGATCACACACTTGTTTGGTGGATCAGCTGGAAGAGAAGGTACTGCCGTTCAAATGGGAGGAGGCTTAGCGGCCATGTTCAGCAAATGGTTTACACTTAAAAAAGAGGACCATAGATTGATTTTAATGTGCGGCATGGCTGCTGGCTTTGCTGCTGTATTTGGCACTCCTTTAGCGGGAGCCGTTTTTGCTGTTGAAGTCATTGTCATTGGCCGCATTCAATACAAAGAATTTCTTCCCTGTTATTTTAGCAGTATTGTGGCACACTTGGTTTGTCTGGCTTGGGGCATACAGCATACAACATATAGTATTGGATTTGCTGGTAATGATTTGTTGTTGCATTTTGATACAGTGCTAATAGCAAAGACCATATTGGCAGCCATAGCTTTTGGTTTAGCTGCATTTCTATTTGCAGAAACCCATCTACAAGTCAAAACTGTTTTCCATAAATGGGTTCCTATTAAATGGCTGATTCCAGTTATTGGTGGATTAATGATTATTGGCCTTAGTTATTTACTAGATACCCAAGATTACTTAGGGCTTGGCGTAATATCAGAAAAAACCAATGGCGTTTCTATAGTATCCGCATTTAAAGATGGCGGTGCAACGTCTTTCTCTTGGTTTTGGAAATTGTTGTTTACTGCCATCACATTGGGAAGCGGTTTTAAAGGAGGAGAAGTAACCCCCTTGTTTTTTATTGGTGCAACACTAGGCAATACCCTTGCCTGGATCTTGGGAGCACCAACAGATGTATTTGCAGCGCTTGGGTTCATTGCCGTTTTTGCAGGTGCAACCAATACCATTTTTGCTTCTACCATCATGGGTTGTGAACTGTTTGGAACCGAATTCGTTCTCTATTTTTTCATTGCTTGTTTTATGGCAAGATTGGCCAGTGGTTATTCCAGCATCTATCCCACACAAAGATTAGGCAGTACCCAACAAAAGGTGAGTGAACATCCCAGTCATAGCATTCAAAAAATCTGGGAACACCTAAAAGGAAAATAGTTACTATTTTACGGACCAATCCTTGTTATGAAAAGAATTCTTTTTTCTTTGAGCTGCAGCTTCTTGGTTGCAACAGCCATCGCGCAAAGCGCACCAAAGCCTTATGGCGTATTACCAACAGAAAGACAATTGCGTTGGCAAGAAATGGAAATGTATGTGATCATGCATTTTACGCCTACTACTTTCCAAAACAAAGAATGGGGGTTTGGAGACGCCGAACCAGCCATTTTTAATCCCAGTAATTTTAATGCAGACAAAATATTTGCTGCCATCAAAGCCGGTGGCTTCAAGGGTTTGACACTGGTTGCCAAACACCATGATGGGTTTGCACTCTGGCCCACAAAGACTACGCCTTATAATATTAGTGCATCGCCATTTAGGAATGGTAAGGGAGACTTGGTTAAGGAAATGATGGATGCATCTAAAAAATCCGGTCTAGCATTTGGACTGTATTGCTCACCTTGGGATAGAAACAATCCTTATTATAGCAAACCCGAATACGTAAACAATGTGTACCATCCACAGTTAGAAGAGCTTTATACCAATTACGGAAAACTGTTTACCGTTTTCTTTGATGGTGCCAATGGGGGCGATGGTTATTATGGCGGGGCCAAAGAAAAACGATCAATCAATGCATCGGAATATTATGATTATGAAAAAATCTGGGGCATTGTCAGAAGCAAACAACCCATGGCAGTGGCGTTTAGCGATATTGGACCCGATATTCGTTGGGTAGGGAATGAAAGGGGTGAAGCTGGTCCTACTTCTTGGGCCACATTTACACCTGAGAGTCCAGTGCCAGGAAAAAAATCTTCCCCAGGTTTTGTAAAAGAAGAAGTACTTCCTATTGGCACTAGAAATGGTGCCTATTGGATTCCCGCAGAATGCGATGTGCCTTTGAGACCCGGCTGGTTTTATCACCCAGAACAAGACGGCAAAACCAAAACACCTATTCAACTTTTGAACCTGTATTACAAAAGTGTGGGGCGTGGGGCTTCTTTAGATTTGGGTATTGCACCCATGCCAAGTGGAGAATTGCATCCTGATGATATTGCTAATATGAAGGCCTTCGGCGATATTTTACGTGCCACATTTGCTAACAATTTAGCCCATAATGCCAGTATAACAGCTAGCAACACCAGGGGCAAAAGTATCTTGTATACCGTGAACCATTTAACGGACAATGATAGGTATAGTTATTGGGCTACTGATGATAATATAACCACCGCCAGTCTAGAAATTAATCTGCGTTTACCCAGTAAGTTCAACGTGATTCGTTTGCGCGAGAATATTAAATTGGGTCAACGAATAGAAGCCGTGGCTATTGATACTTGGAATGGAAATGGTTGGAATGAAATAGCCACTGCCACCAGTATTGGCGGAAATAGATTGATTCGTTTACCCAAAATGGTTACAGCCCAAAAACTTCGTTTGCGCATAGTACAATCTCCTGTAAGTATTGCTCTCAGTGATTTTGCCCTTTTTGCTGAACCAGAAGCTGTATTGGAAGAAACTGAAAAAGCAGCTGCAGCAGCCTTGGTCAATGCCAAAAAATCTTGGAAACTATTACCCTCTCAGGATTCAGCAGCCATTGATGGCAATCCTGCAACATGGACCTATGTGGGTGATCCCAAAAGAGAATACTTGCTCATTGACTTCCAAAAAACACAGACCATTTCTATCATTGATTTTTTACCAAGACAGGATGGATTGAAAAGGGGCATGGTTGATCAATACCTCTATGAAACAAGTTTGGATGGGGAAAATTTTAGCATTGCCGCCCAAGGAGAGTTTTCCAATATTGCTAATAATCCTGTTCAACAATCCACCGTCTTAAAAAATCCTACACAGGCACGGTTTTTGCGCATAACGGCAAAACATACTATTGATGGCGCTGCACCAACGGTAGCAGAGATAGGAATTAGATAAAGACATACCCCTAATGCACATGAAAAAAATTGTTCTCTTAGTTACAGGATGCTTGTTTTTACAAGTCATTCAGGCACAGCCTAAGCAGTTTCAAAAAGCCGATGGCAAAAAAATAGACACCAAACTGGCCGAGACCCAGATCACAGAACTGATGCAACAGGCAGAAGTAACAGGCCTATCCATTGCCGTGATTAATGACAATAAACCTCTTTATGTAAAAGCCTTTGGCTTTAAAAATAAGGGGCAAATTGCCATGAACGATACCAGTACCTGTTTTTATGGCGCATCGCTGTCTAAATCATTATTTGCTGTTATGGTGATGCAGTTGGTAGAAGCGGGGAAACTCAATTTAGACAAACCCATCTATACCTATTTACCAAAGCCAATTCCGGAATACGATGATTACAAAGACCTAAGCGGAGATAGCAGATGGAAATTGATCACTGCCCGTCATTGCTTGGCCCATACTACCGGCTTCCCCAACTGGAGGCAATTCAATCCAAAGGAAAACAACAAGCTAGAGTTCTTTTTCACCCCAGGAGAACGTTATGCTTATAGCGGAGAAGGCATTGCTCTATTGCAATTGGTAGTAGAAAGCATTAGTGGCAAACCTTTAGAAACCTTGGCTCAGGAAAAAATCTTCCGCCCGCTGGATATGGTTAGAACCTCTTATTTGTGGCAGCCCCAATTTGAAAACAATTTTGCAGTAGGACATGATTTTAATGAAGAAACACTAGATAAATCAAAGAGAACAAAGGCCAATGCAGCGGGCTCTATGGAAACCACCATTGCTGATTATAGCAAGTTTCTTTCTGCACTGTTGCGTGGCAAACTCATTTCTGATAAGAGTAGAAAAGAAATGACCAGTAAACAGATTGGCATTTATACCAAGCACCAATTCCCTTCTTTGAATACGGATACTACCAGTGCCAATTTTGGCATTGAACTGGGTTATGGGCTTGGATGGGGCGTGATGAAAACCCCTTATGGTCCTGCCTATTTTAAAGAAGGCCATACCGATGGTTGGGGACATTATTGTGTTTCTATTCCTGAAAAAAAATGGGCCATCTTGTTGATGAGTAATAGCTCAAACGGAGAAAGTATTTACAAAGAACTATTGGAAAAAATAGCCGGCTTGAGTATTCCATGGGAATGGGAAGGCTATATACCATTTAGACAAACAGCCAAGCTTTCTGAAGATGTCTTGGGGCAATATGTGGGCGAGTATGATGGCAAACTCAAAGCCACCATTATTTTAGAAGACGGCAAACTCAAAGTCTCTTCCAAAACAGTAAACATGCCCAAGACCAATTTGTATCCTATCAATGACCATCGCTTCTTTTTGAAGATCATGGAAACAGAATTGGATTTTATTAAAGGAGTCGATGGCAAAGTAACCAAAGTGTTATTGGATGACGAGGGTGAAAAATACGAGTTAAAAAAGGTTGTTCCCAAAGTGGAAACATTCGTGATTCCAAAATCGGCCTACCCCAATTACTTAGGCAATTATGTTTTGTCTACAGATCCCAAACGAAAAATCAGTATTCAAAATTTCAAGGGAGTGTTGGTGGCCAAACTATCGGCTACTGAAACAGTACCACTGATTTTTATGAATTTTACCCAGTGTAGTTTTAAAGGTGTGAAAGATGCACAAATTGAATTTATACTAGACGGTAAGGGCAAAGTGATCAAGATGAAAGTGCAGCAGAACGGACTATTTGAATGGATCAAACAATAAATTAAAAACCTCCAGCGCTGATTGTTCTGGAGGTTTTTAATTCCCCTACCGCGTGCGGGAGGGGTGGCCGAAGGCCGGGGTGGGTTTCATCCCCTCCCTGGAGGGGTGGCCGGGGTGGGTTCTATTTAATCCTACCCTCTTCTGCTACTGACCCAAGCTCTCTATCGCGCTTGCTAAACTTGGTCTTTCCAAACTTATACGTGACTTGCAAACGAAGGTTTCGACTCTCCCATTTGCGCAAGTATTGATAATGCACATTGCCAAAATCAACTTCCTGTTTCCATCTTTGGGTATTGAAAATGTCTGTTACAGAAACACGGATTGACCAGGGTTTGTCTTTCCATGATTTACCAACACCCATATCTACAGAACCCAACCAAGCCGTGGAAGACATAGCGTCTTTGGTGGCAATATTACCCCAGCTACTGACCTGTATTTTCCATTGTTTGGGCAGTGAAAAACTATTACTACCATACCAGTTCATGCCCCAAGCAGATTGGTCAATGGCACCCTCTGGAACTTGGCCTTGATAGCGTTTGTAATTGGGAGAAAGATTGGTATAGGATTCCCACCATTTGGTAATGGGCAGGTACAAACTAAAGTTTAAAAAGAATCTTTTTTCTGTACCAATATTATAAGTGGTTGCTTCTGTAATTTCTCCTATTTGGGTGCTAATGTTTTGAAAACTGTTTTGGGTATGGCTGTAGCCCAATCCAATATTTAGTGCCCCTCTATAGGAATAATTAAATTCTACCTGACTACTCAATTCTGGTAACAAATATGGATTGCCTTTGGACCTTGTGTAATTATCAAATACAAATTCAAAAGGATTTAAGTCTTGGTAGCTGGGTCTATTGATTCTTCTACCAAAATTTAATCCAATACTGTGCTTGTCATTGGGAACATAACGTAAAAAAGCAGTGGGAAATAAATTCAAATAACTGGTATCAGGATAATTTAATTGATTGCCTTTTAAATCAATACTCTGACCCTTGATCTGTGCATATTCTGCACGCAAACCCATTTGTGCTTCCCATTTACCCATGCGTTTGTTATAGCTAGCATATGCTGCAGATATATTTTCTGTATAATCAAACTGATTGGTTCTTCCAGTATCTGCTTGCATGATTCCTGACTGTAAAATAGCAGCTTGCAAATCATTATCGGTCATAATCCTATTCCACTTTAGGCCAGCTTCTAGTTTGGCATTACTGGCTTTGAAGGTCTTGCTATAGTCAGCTTTTAAGCTATAGATCTCTATGGCTGTTGCCACTGATTGTTGGTTGGCAGTATTGCCATATTTAATCTGTTGGCCATTTAACAAGTTGGTTTTGATCAAACTATTGTTGCTATTTCTATAGTTGGTATAATCCGCATCTATATTCCATTCCCTACCAAGGCTGTCTTCATAATGGTAATTGGTATTATAGTTGGTACGGCTATTTTTTTGCTGAATATCATTGAGTGTTTGCAAAGAAGAATCGGTGACGCCATTGGTTTGAATCAGTGTGGTGCCTGGTGTAATCAAACTACTACGGTATTCATTGTTCTTGATGAGAAACCCAAAACTGCTTTGTTTATTTAGATAATAATCCACGCCAAGATTTAGATTTAGATTACTAGAAGAATCTATATCAACCGTTCTATTGATAAAATCTTTGACCCCGCCATTACTATTCACTTTTCTATCAATGGCCCCATCTGTATTCTGGCGCGATTTTCTGGCAGCAGCATTGGCAAAAATATTCCACTTGCCTGCACGCAAATTAGCATCAGTAGAAAAATTGGCATTGGGATGTACTGCTTGAATATAAGCCCCTGTGGCAGATCCATTGAATCCTTTTTGGGTATTCTTTTTGAGTTTGATATTGATGATGCCCGCATTACCCTGTGCATCATATTTAGCCGATGGATTGCTGATCAATTCAACTTTGTCAACCTGACTAGCCGGCATAGACTTGAGCCAATTAGCTAGGTCCTTGGCGCTGAGCTGGGTGGGTCTTCCATCTATCAATACATTCACTCCTGCTTTGCCACTCATATTAATGGTCTCTTCATTGGTAATGGAAACGCCAGGTGCCGATTGCAGTACTTCAAAGACTGTTCCACTGCTTGCCACTAGATTGGACTGTACATTCAAAACGGTTTTGTCGGTTTGAATTTCTACAAAGGGCTTCTTGCTTTTAACTACCACTTCTTGTAAAACCGTCACTTTCTCTTTTGAAAGGCTGTCTTTTGTGCTTACTTGTTTGGCACTGTCCTTAGGTAAGGAAGTTTGTGAACGCAGGGAACTTGCAAAAAGAAAAACTGCTACTAAACAGAGCAGAAATGGAAGACAAAATTTGGGTTCGCCATTTTTTAAAACTGTGCTGATTTGTTT
>CAIZMD010000408.1 GCA_903933995.1 uncultured Bacteroidota bacterium | reverse complement strand
TGAACTCAATCCTTACAATGCATTGGGTTGGCAAATGTTGCTGAGCTCTTTTATCATGTATGGCATTGCCACTGCTACTGGTGATGTAATTCCCTTTGCACAAATTCCACTAGAAACCTGGGGCACTTTGGCCTATATGGTTGGCGCTGGTTCTATTATTGCCTTTATTGCTTTTATCTATTCCATGAAACATTTGGAGCCAGGCATTGCAGCTTTGTACGCCTATATCAATCCCATAGTAGCCATACTGGTTGGGTCCTTATTGGTGGACGAAAAACTCACCATCAATATTTTAATTGGATCAGCTATTACCCTTTTGGGTGTGTACTTAGTCAATAGAAGTTTGAAAGCGGCTACACAGCCAGAAACGGCTTAATTAGCAGGAGCATTTTTACGCAACCAGTCTTCGTGTAATTGCGTCCATTCCAACCATTCGGGTTGTTGGGTTAAAAAGTCATTGTGGAAAATGGCTATCATCTCGCCACCATATTGCATGACCAAATCAGTTAGTTCCTGCAACTCTTTTGCGGCTTCATACACAGGTGCTCTTTTGTAAAAAATGGAGGTTGCATCCATATAACAAAATGGATGAATCAACAGAGCAGTCTTGGTTTCTTGTTCCAAATCATACCAATAAAAGGGCGCAGCAAAAGAAGCCCTAAACCCGTTTTGTGAAGCCCATCCCAAGCTATAATCATCCCTGATGTCAGCTTCCAATAAACTGCGGTAAGTATCCGGAAAACGCAAACGCAAATAATGCTGGCGCGATGCTGTAATGGGGTGACCAATGATTTGAGAAAGGGTATTCATTTCTGACAAAAGCAAACCAGTATCATCACCCGATTGCCAAGAAGGATGAATCCCAACCGGGTTCTTAGCCGCCAACATTTGAATCCTATTTCTGAGTGCTTTGTTAGAGGGATGAATATTCTTGTCAACACCCATTCTTTTGTCTGCTAACAAACAAAAATAAATGGGTTTAGAACCCATTGTTTGGTGCAAATTTTCTAAACGTTGAAACTGATCAAAAGGGTCTGCTGCATTGCCGCTTAACACAGAAGCCATTTCTAAAAAAGCTTCAAATTTTCCCTGATACAATGTTTTGAAAAATCCAAAGATGCGCTTGGTGATTGGTTGGTTTAAATAAGCAAAAGCATTGTCAATATCATAACTAGGCACAAAGCTAAAAGCCCTTGACTGCATTCTAAAACCAGGAAACAATAGGTGTAATTCCCATGCCAACGCTTTTACCCAACACTGAATAATGGGTTGTTGTAAAAATCCTGCTTGATAGGCTAGTGATGCTTCTACTGGAAATCTTCCATGCTGGTCTTGTGCTTGACCAAGATATTCTTCATATCGCGATAGCAAATAGAATGAAGCCGCAAATAAATCAAATGGAATGGTACCATCACTGGTTTTTAAAAATGCCTTAAAACCCTTCCATTCAAAGACTTGAAGTTCCTGTGGTTGAATACCCTGCTCCTCCAATAATCCATGCGGATGAATCCAGAGATTCCGCACGTCTAAAAACTCATGTGAGTAGTTGATTCTGGGGCCATCGTGCTGTAAAAAAGTCTGTTGATTGGAACTCACCAATGCTTGACCACCAAACAGTGTTTCCACGGTATAGCTCAATCTTGGACTAATATTTGGCGCGTAAATGGCTATCACTTTTTATCCTGCCACATTTCACTAAAAGTCTTGTTGCTAAAATCCAAATCACTTCTATGCGTGGTCCAACCTTTGAATACTTTGTTCACCACCCAGTTCTTTAATTTGGCATTACCCATATTCATCATTGACCTATTTAGACTGGCTG
>CAIZMD010000407.1 GCA_903933995.1 uncultured Bacteroidota bacterium | reverse complement strand
TTAGAAGCTGCATTTACCTTGGCCTGTGTTTGGTCAAATTCATTTTGTAAACGCTTACGCTCATCATCCAATGATATGATTAGATCTACCAATTCGGGTTGTTTGAACTGCTTTTTGGCCAGTTTTTGCTTCACTTCCTCCGTATTGTTCCTCAGAACCTGCACTTGTAACATACAATCAATTTTTGCAAATATAACTCATGTGTCCTGATGATGGCAAGCTTGCATGGTTTACCTTTGCAGAATGTATATTCAAGATGATTTACAACAGCGTTGGTGGGCGCTAGAAGCCAAATTGCTGGAGAAATTTGGCAAGAAGCCAGATTTAGAAGCGGTTTTGTTCCTGATTGGGATGCAGGAAACGGGGTTTATTGTTGAGAAAATTAGCAAAGAACAGAAGCAAGATCTGATGCACGTGGCCGTTTGTACCGTTTTGGGACAAAGCGGTTATTATATTAAAGAAGGAAATGATGAAGATGGATGGCCGCATTTTAAACAAGTAAAAGAAATGCCCCCCATGATCCTACATGAACAAGAAAACTTTATCAAGGATCACGTGCTACTCTATTTTGAACAAAGCGGATTTTAAACGAATATTTATCCAATATTTGCAATACTAAAACTCAAAACATGAATTTTCCTACAACACTGAAGTACACTAAGGACCACGAATGGATCAAATTAGAAGGTAATGTGGCCACTATTGGCATTACCGATTTTGCCCAGCATGAATTGGGTGATATTGTGTATGTAGACATTAGTACCGTTGGCAAAACCCTTGCTGCTGAAGAAGTGTTTGGAACTGTAGAAGCAGTGAAAACCGTGAGTGACCTATTCTTGCCAGTTGCAGGAACCGTTACCGCTATCAACCCTCTATTAGAAAAACAACCCGAATTGGTGAATACTGACGCCTATGGAGACGGTTGGATGATTCAGATGGAAGTAGCCAATGTAGAAGAAGTAGCTGCCTTAATGGGAAGCGATGCTTACAGCGCTTTGGTAGGATAAATCCAAACTTCCTTTTTTACCGTATCTGTTACAACAAAATTTCCGGAAACCAGCTATTGGATCTGATTCAAACATACAGCGAACCAGAATTGGTACTCTTGTTGCAACAACGGAGCCAAACTGCGTTCAGTTATCTTTATGACCATTATACAGGTGCCTTACATACGGTCATCCTGTCTATTGTTGGAGAAGATGAATTGGCTAATGATGTGTTGCAAGAGGTTTTTGTAAAAATCTGGCGGCAAATGGGTAGTTATGACGCCAGCAAAGGAAGACTCTTTACTTGGATGCTCAATATTGCTAGAAATGCTGCTATTGATATGGTTAGAAGTAGGCAGTTTCAAAATAGCAAACAAAACCGTGAGCTGAATGAAGACGTATATGGGGCAGCCGGAAGCACGGAGAAGAAAATAGAGCATATTGGGTTGCGTAAATTGGTTCAGGGATTAAAGCCTGAATGGCGCAACCTAGTAGAATTATCTTATTTTGAAGGCTATACTCAGGACGAGATTTCCAAAATGTTGGACATTCCCTTGGGTACCGTAAAAACCAGGTTGAGAAGTGGGTTACAAGCATTAAGACAATTATTACAAAACGATTAGTGGATATACAATCATACATATCGTCTGGGGCCATTGAAAGCTATGTGCTTGGTCTGTCTGATGCGGCTGAAATAGCTGAAATCAATGCTTTACGCTTGGCGCATCCTCAAATAGAAGCCGCTATTCAGGACTTTGAAAATAGTCTTGAAAAACAAGCTTTGAATGCCTCTACCCAGCCTATTCCTGAAATGAAACAGGTATTAATGGCAAGGTTAAAAACAGAATTTGCCCAGATTGACCCAGCCATCGCCGAAGGCAATAATAATATACAAACACCCTTAGCTCCAGTTATTCCTTTTAGCCAGTCTAATACAGGGTCTATTTTCAAATATCTGTCCATTGCAGCCATGGTGCTGCTCATAGCCAGTGCTGGTTTGAATTTTTATTTTTACCAACAATTCCAAACTACCAATACCCGTTATTCAGCACTCTTGATTCAGAAAAACAGCTTGGAAGCCAATATCAATGGGGTTCAAACCAAGATGCTTGACATGTATCAAAGCATGCAGATGATGGGAGACCCTGCCATGGTTAAGGTAATGCTTCCAGGCACCAAGGGCAAAGAGCAAAATATGGCTACTGTTTATTGGGATAGCCGTTCTAAAGACGTTTACTTATTACTTAATAAACTTCCTCAACCACAGTCCAATAAACAGTACCAACTTTGGGCCATGGTAGATGGAAAACCGGTAGACGCAGGTATGATCAGTGATTGTGCGGGTCTTTGTAAACTCAAGAATATTCCTAGGGCAGAAGCTTTTGCCATTACTTTAGAAACCATGGGTGGGAGTTCCACACCCAATATGGACCAATTATTTGTTCTAGGTAAAGTAGGTTAATATAGCCCAGGTTTAACCATTCATTCAGCACGTATATTTGCCCATGTTTTTGATCAAAAAATATCCCTTTGCCCCAGGTATTCTATTCTTCCTTATAAGTTTATTGTTGTTAACCCTGCCGGGCGATACCATGCCTTCTGTAGGTTGGTTAAATTTTCCTCAGAGAGATAAATTCATCCATCATTGTCTGTTCTTTACGCTTTGCTCTTTATTTGCCATTCCGGTTAAATACCGAACTAGCACCAAGCAGGCTGGCATTATTTGGCTTGCCATAGTTTGCTTAATAGGCATTGGATATGGCATTGCCATTGAGTTTGTTCAAAAATGGTGGATTCCCAATAGGGGTTTTGAAGCATTAGATATTATGGCAGATGTAACAGGTGCAGTTGGTGCATTTGTCTATAGCTATATGCGCTTTATTAAAAACCGCTAACCCAAATGCTGGCATCTTAGTAAGGGTCTAAAAAAAGATTGGCCCCTGTGGAAACAGGGGCCGCAACCAAAACTAACTGCTTATGAGAAAAAAGGTAATAATTGTTTTACTATCTATATAACGCAAATGGGATGCCAAAGGGTTGAAGAGAAATGTTAATAGTTTCAAAAATCTCAAATCAGAACCTCTAACTGTTTTTCCCTATTTGCTTACACAAAGCTCACACTTAAAGACTAAATAAAGTGTCAAGATTATAAGAAGAATTTGTTAATTACTAGGGGCAGGAAATGGC
>CAIZMD010000406.1 GCA_903933995.1 uncultured Bacteroidota bacterium | reverse complement strand
CAGCCTGATTTCCAGATGCAATCTGGTCTCTTGTAATCCCGGACCATTCATAACCAAATCCCCTTGGCAAACTTGCTTTGGCAATTTTTTCGGCCGATGCTATGGCTTCGCCACTACTAAATCCTGGTGCCGCATCTCCATTCACCATGGCCGATGTATACATATTATATCGCGTCAGCTGTTCTGGCCCATAGACCCTTTCTAAACTAATGAACGTAGAATAAGAAACCATTTCACCCCGATCGTTTTTGACATAGAGTTTTAAAATGTCTTCTGGCTTTGCGCGATAGTCAGGATAAGCCTGCACCATTACCTTATACATCTGTCCAAAGCGAATAAAATTGGTGGCATAAAAACTACCAAGCAAGGTTTGCAAATCGTTCATGGCATTGTCTACCGTAACACCTTTTTTGGCGGCCATGTCATAATCAATATGAATCATGTATTGCGGAAAGCTGGGATCAAATCCGGTACTAGCAGTTCCAATAACACCACCCGCCTTTAAATCTTTGATTAAAGTGTTGGTTACTTCTGCTGTTTTCTGCAAATTGTCTGATCCCGTTTTATCAATGACACGCAATTCAAATCCACTGGTATTACCAAATCCAGGAACTGTTGGGGGAGGCATGAATTCAATGGTGGCATCATGAATTTGCTTGGTCTGCTCTTTGAAAATGGGAATCAATTCTTTCACCGATTCCTTTCTTTGATCCCAAGGTTTTAAGTTAATCATGATCATTCCAAAAGAAGCACCTGCCGCTTCTGTAATTAAACTATAACCAGAAAGGGTAGTGATATTTTCTACAGATGCATTTGACTTGAGTGCTTTTTCTACTTGCATTAACACTTGTTCTGTTCTCTCTACGGTAGCACCTGCTGGGGTAGTCACGTTTACATAAATAATCCCTTGGTCTTCTGTAGGAATAAAACCAGAGGGTAGTATTTTATTGATCCCTACTGTTCCTATAAAAAAGAAGGCCAACAAACCCAGTGTGACAAATTTTCTACCTGCCACTTTTCCCAAGAAACCATGGTACTTATTTTCAGTTGCTTTATATCCTTTGTTGAACCAACTAAAAAATCTACCCAAGATGGTTTTTTGATTGGGGTGGTGGTTTTGTTTAATCATCAAAGCACAAAGTGCTGGTGTAAGTGTGAGGGCGTTGATGCCAGAAATCACAATAGATACCGCAAGTGTTAAAGAGAACTGTCTGTAGAATACACCAGCCGGCCCCGTTAAAAATGCAACAGGAATAAATACAGCAGACATTACTAGGGTAATAGCAATAATGGCCGAACTAATTTCATTGATGGCTGCAAGGGTAGCATCCATGGCAGACAAATGTTGTTCCTCCATTTTCACGTGCACAGCTTCTACTACCACAATAGCATTGTCTACCACAATCCCAATAGCCAATACCAAGGCAAAGAGGGTGAGTAGGTTAATAGAAAAACCCATCACTTGCATAAAAGCAAGGGTACCCACTAAGGCTACGGGTACTGCCAATGCCGGAATTAAAGTGGATCTAAAATCTTGTAGGAAAATAAAAACTATGATAAATACCAAGAGAAATGCTTCTAACAAGGTCTTCACTACTTCATGAATAGAAGCATCTAAAAATCTAGAAACGTCATAGGCAAAATTGTAAGTCATTCCAGGAGGAAAACTGGTCTCTTTTAGTTCCGCCATCCTGGCTTTTACCTTTTGAATCACTTCTCTTGCATTAGAACCAGGTCTTTGTTTTAACATGATAGACGCCGAAGGCTTACCATCTGTTTTAGATACCATGCTATAGGTCATGGCACCCAGTTCTACATCGGCTAAGTCTTTTAAGTATAAGATGGAACCATTTTTCTCAGCCCTGATTACAATATTTTTATATTGGGCAGGGTCAAAAAACTTTCCGGTATAGCGCAAAATATATTGAAGTGATTGTTCCGTTTTTCCAGAACTCTCACCAGTTTTTCCTGGGGCAGCTTCTACGTTTTGATTACGTAAAGCGTTCACAACTTCTTGTGCAGATACATTGTAGGTAAGCATCCTATCGGGCTTGAGCCAAACCCTCATGGAATATTCTTTTTGCCCCATGATCTCTGCAAATCCAACCCCATCAATTCTTTTGAGTTCCTGTAAAATATTGATGTCTGCAAAATTGTAAATGAACTGTTCGTCTGCTGCTGAGTCTTTGCTCATGACATTTAAGTAGAGCAGCATACTATTCACATCTTTCTCGGTGGTTACACCGGCTTTGATTACTTCTTCTGGCAATTCATCTAAAACAGTGGTAACACGGTTCTGTACATTTACAGCTGCCAAGTCAGGATCCATTCCTACTTTAAATGAAATGGTAATCAGTGTAATTCCATTATTAGAAGATACACTTGACATATATGTCATACCCGGTACACCATTGATGGCACGCTCTAATGGAGTGGCTACGGCTTTTGCACATACCTCAGCATTGGCACCAGTGTATTTGGCTGTAACTGTTACGGAAGGAGGAACAATATCTGGAAACTGTGTAATGGGTAGGGTAAACAAAGCGAATACACCCAACAAAGTAATGATAATAGAAATGACCAAGGAGAGAACCGGTCTTTTGATAAAGTTGGCTAACATGTTTTGGATTTGAAATCAAAAAATGGGTAACATTAATTCATGTTGGCACTGGCCTTCATGATACTATCCAAACTCAGGTTTCGAGGAATAATCAATGATCCCTCTTTAATAGACTGTAAACCTTCATAAACAATTTTCTCTCCAGGTTTCAATCCTGTTTCTACTATATAGTATTG
>CAIZMD010000405.1 GCA_903933995.1 uncultured Bacteroidota bacterium | reverse complement strand
CTAAATAGAATGATAGTAATAATAAAAATCCAATAAATTTCATTGCTTATCTTTTATTGATTACTTCTTCCAATTGATCACCGTAAATACAATTTGAGCATAGCCATCCCTTTCATAAAAGACCCCGATTTGATTTTTACTCAACTTAACGATATCTGAGTAGGCCGTAAAATCCTTCTTTTTAGGATCAGTACTATTGTCAATTAAAATCTGTTTTTCCCAAGTTGTTCCTTCATCATAACTGATTCTTAGTGTAAGATTGTTTCTTTTGAGCGTATCCGCGGCATTACAGAAAGCCAAAACATGTTTCCCTTTTTTTATTCCCAGATTTAAGATAGTACCCTCACAAACAGGATCAGGTAAATTTTTATCAAATGAAATATTGTTCCAAGATTGACCACCATCTAAACTTTTTGCTACAAGCCTTGCCCTAATATCACCTTTTTGATTTCTGGCGTTTAGTAATAACCCATTATTAGATATTTCAGCGGCTGTTGATTCATTACTACTAGGCAGATTAACAGATTCACTTAATTGAAATGTTTTGCCATGGTCATCAGTATAAAACCCATGTGCAAAATAGTCTTCGGCCCCTTTTTTAGGTGCTCCTGTTGAATGATTAGCGGCTATATAAATACGACCCTGATAGTTGCCATTGGCAAATTGTAATGCATGCCCTGGGGTATTCGCATAACTTCTCCAGTCTTCTGAAAAATTGTATGCTGCATTCATTTTAGGTTGATTAGGCCTGTGAACCTGACTAGTGATATTTACAGGAACAGTCCAAGTTACTCCTCCATCAATTGATGTCTTATACCAAACCTCTCTTAGACCATTTCCCTTTCTAACTTCTGATTCGTGATTATTTCCCGTATTATAAAAAAGAAATATTCTGCCTTTGGGATATGCTGGATCAGTTAAGTCAACAACTGGTGCAGGATTACCAGCTTGCAAACTATCTGCATCTACAATGGTATTAATAGGCCCCCAGGTGGCTCCTTTGTCATGACTGGTTTTCATGACAATATTAATATCTCCAAAATCCCCACTTCCGTTTACACGCCCTTCACAAAAGGCCAATAAATCCTTATTAGGCAACATAATAATGGCAGGAATTCTAAAACTTTTATGCCCTTCCGTTCCAGAAATAAAAACAGGATTTTTATTCTGGGCCATTCCATTGGATTCTAAAAATAAAAATAAACTGAAAAGGATGAATTTATTCATAACTATATTTTATCAATTAAATATTATAAAACAGAAATTTTAAAAGTTGAGGCAGGCAAATTTTCTGAATTAATCAAATTGGCATCTGTAAAAGGCTTCCAACCATAATAAACATATTCAGGTTTTTCCTTACACTTAATTAAAACTATTTTATGTTCAATATTTGCAATAACATCATTTACACCATCAAATGAAAATCCTTTTAGAGCAAGGCCATCAAATGTTTGAAGCCCTTTAGCTAGATAGTTAAACGATATAATCACAGTCCCATTTCTGAAAACTGCTTTTATTGGAAGTGGGCCAGATGGAATTAGCTCCATTTTATAAGTTTTGAATAATGCCCATTTTGCTAGTCTAATTCCAACTTCTTTTTTGTTAGTTGGATGCACATCATTTTTAAATCCAAGATCAGAAGAAACCGCCATTCCACTATATGGCAAATGCTCATTTAAGATTCTTTGTTGGTCTCTGAATTGGGGCCAATATTCACTTTTGTATTTTACAGTGTCTTTTGAAGAAAGTTGTACAAAATAATAAGGCAATTTTGACGCCTTCCATTTTTTTCTAAAATCATTTACCATTAATTGGGTTAATTCGCCATATTCATATACACGATCTAGCTCCTGAGCATTACTTTCTCCTTGGTAACAAATGAAGCCTTTAATGGGAAACCTAGTTAAAGATGCAATACCGGCATTATATGCAAATCCCGGTTTGTAAGCATGATTTTTCCCTAATTCATCGCTAATAACGCTTGAAACAGAACCTATGTTTTGCGTACCTCTTTCCCTAACCCAAATAGGCAAAGACGAGTTAGTTAACCAATTGTGAGTGACTTTATTAGAAAATTGATCAGAATTCTTAAGCGTTTGAGCGCTTATGAATGTTTCCAAGGGAGCTCCTCCTATGGAAAGATTTATTAAACCTATTGGAATCTCTGTACTGGTAAATATTGATTTGCCAAAATAGTACGCAACTGCACTCATATTTTTGAAAGTCAAGCTATCACAGATTTGCCACTGACCTTCATAAAAGTCTTTCGCATTTAGTTTATTAACTATTGAATCTGAAAAAGCAATATTATAAGTATTCTTCCCTGCATAAGTGGGGTTATAAAGCCTAACTAAAGGCAGATTAGAATTATTTTTTTCATCCTTAAAGTTTAGTTCCCTTGTCATTGGAAACTCCATATTTGATTGTCCAATACAAAGCCAAACATCACCAATGACTATATTCTCAAAAATAATTTTCTGAAGACCACATACAATACTCAAAGTATGAGGTAGCTTAGAAACTGCTTGTTTTTTAAAAAAAACTATCCAATTTGAATCGGTTTGAACAAGGGTGGATTTTGTTTCTCCTTCAAATGAAACAGCAACCATTTGATTTGGATTGGCCTTACCAAAAATACATATAGGCTTTCCCTGTTGCAAAACCATATTGTCACTAAATATAGCACCCACGCTGAGCTGAGCGCTCAAGAACAATGGAATTAGCAACAAAATAGTGATAAATGATTTCATTGATTAAGATGATTAAACAGCTTTCTTCTCAAAGTTGTTTTCATTCAAATGCTTTTTAAGTATTTGAAAACAATACCATTCTTGTCTTGGTAAGTGAAATGGCCCTTTAAATAAATTTCCTTTTGCAGTTTGTGCAATAGATCCATCCCTATGTAAATAACCAAACCATTCCCCATTTACCTTATCATGAAAATGCTTGTAGGAATAATCATGCACCAATTGATGCATCTTGGCATACTTTTCATTTCTAGTTATCAGATATGCTAACAAAGTAGCTATGATAACTTCATTATGTGGCCACCAAAACTTCATGTCTTGCCAATATTCCTGAACAGGTTTATCATAAACGTCTCTAAAATATAGTATCCCACCATATTGCTTATCCCAACCTCTTTCCCACATATAATCAATCATCCTACAACCTAATGCTATTAATTCTTTATCATTATTCCTATAAAGCGCTTCGTGTAAAATAAACCATGCGCCTTCAATAGCATGACCGGGGTTTAAAGTACGGCCATCAATATGATCTATGATATTACCATCAGGATCAACTTGCTCCATGACACATCTGATATCATCCTTTACAAAATCCTGCTTTATCTCCTGTATCCATTGATTGATATAAACATCACATCGTGAGTCACCAATAGTTTCTCTTAATTGCTGTGCTGTATTGATCATAATCATTGGCACTCCAATTCCTTTAGATGGTCTTGTATTGGTATACTTTGGCTCCAGCTTTATAATAGAACTTGTGTATTCAATACATTTGCCAAATACCATTCTTGCTTTTTCGGCAGCTTCCATATCACCGCTTGCTTTTGCATAAGCAGCTGCTGCAATTACATAAAAGGTTTCAGAAAAAAAATACCTTCGTTTTCTAATTGGTTTCCCATTCCTAGTAACATGAAAAAACATTTGCCCATCTTCGTCAAAACAATGTTTGTTCAAAAAGTCATAACCAATTTTGGCCCCCTTCAACCATTCTTCTTTAGGCTCAACAGTATTATACAAAGTAGAAAGCAACCAAGTAGCCCTACCCTGAATCCAAACTGCTTTATCATCATCAATTAAAGATCCGTCTTGGTCTCTCATTAATAAAAAGCCACCATGAAGTTCATCAAATGATCTTGGAAACCAAAAAGGAACCGTATCGGTTAATAATTGCGTTTTATAAAATTCAAAAAGTTCTTTTAAATCCTTTTCACTGTAACTCATATCCTAATTTTGAAATATTATTCATTCACCAAATAATTGTCTTTGGGATTTAGAAAAACTAGTTGAACTATTAGTGCCACCAATACACTACCAGATAAAATAGCAAAATCATTTCCCCTACTTCCCTTATCTACTGATTTGCCTAAAAT
>CAIZMD010000404.1 GCA_903933995.1 uncultured Bacteroidota bacterium | reverse complement strand
TTTTTGCAAACGCCTGTACCATTTTTATAGCCAACGATGGTAAAAATGTTTGGATAGGCAATAATGAGGATGAAGTACAAAGTACAAAATACAGAATCTGGTTCTACCCAGCCCAAAAGGGCAATTATGCTACAGTTACTGGAGGTTATGTAGTCAAAAAAAAGAATACCAATTTTGCACTTACCAACTACAGCATTAACAATGAACATAAGGAAGCCTGCCATAGAAGAGATGTTGCTACCCATTATTTAAACCAAGGAACCAGTTTTCAGTTAGGAGATATCACTAGAATACTTGAAAAGTCTGCACAAAGATTTCCTTATAAATATACTACCAATGTATCCATGGCAGTAAATTTAAAAGCCACAACTATTAACTTGTATTACAAACATGATTTTACAACTGTTGCTAGTTTATCCTTGGCAGAAGAATTAAAAAAAGGAAAACATCATCAAGACATGGAGACCTTTTTTCCTGAAAATATTACTCCTGTTTTGGAAAATACCTATAAAAATAAAGGTATTACTTCAACTATTGCACAGTATAATAAATTACGAGAAACAAGTTATAGCAAGTATAATTTCAAGAACGATGATGTCCTTAATCTTGCAATTGGTTGGATTGCTAATGAACAAACTAGTGACGCCTTAGAACTTTTAAACTGTTTATACGAATATGATACAACTAAAACCGTCATTCAAACATGGATTGGTGTTGCATACAGAAAGATGAATAAAATAGCCGAAAGCAATAATTTTTTTACAAAAGTTTTAAACCAAAACCCAAATGATTATTTAGCAACCCTTTGGGGAAAACAAGACTCAGGTAAAATAACTTTTAAATTAACAGATTTTGAAGCTGCTGAACGTGTTTGGCTTGTTGGGGAATTTACAAATGGATTAAAGAACCCTATAAAAATGCGAAAAGAAAATGGGTATTGGACATGTGAAGCTATTTTGCCCAAGGGCGATGTATCTTATAGGTTTGTTGTAGATAATTCATACTATGTTGATAGCAAAAATGTTTTACATATTGGCAAGGACGAGAATACGCTTTCTAAAATGTATGTATGGTAAGAAAAATATAACTAACTCAGACTACGATTTTGACAAATTGGGAGTAAATTGAAAATGCAAACAATCTTAATTTTTTAATGGAAGTAATACAAATTAATAGTACCCAGACCTCATTAGTATTTGAGCTATTTGACAAATACCGAGTATTCTATGGACAAGCATCCAATTTAGAATTAGCTAAAAGCTTTATCCAGGCAAGACAGGATAATCATGAATCTGTCATTTTTGTTGCATTGAGTGATGACAAAAAACAACCAATTGGATTTACACAACTTTATCCTATTTATTCGTCTGTTAGAGCAGTTAAAAATTGGTTACTAAATGATTTGTATGTGGACAATGCATACCGAAAAAAAGGTATTGGAGAAAATCTTATTAGGGCTGCGATGAATTTTGCAAAGGAACAAAATGCAAAATTTGTTGAACTCTCTACTGCAGTTACCAATCAAACAGCACAAAGTCTTTATGAACATATTGGGTTTGAAAAACAAAATCCGGATACGGAATATTATACCTATAGAATTGACTTGAAATAATAGAACAACTCCCATTATAGCAAACCTTGGAACTTATGCGAAAACCTGTAAAATATTTCTGAATGCATAAGAACAAGATTATCTTAAGGACTATTCGATGGACTATTTTAATTATTCTCATTCTTTTTTTGTACAAATTATTCTGGCCTAGGCAATATAATATAGCCTATAGTAAAAAGGGGATTCATAGTTCATTCTGGCAGTTGCCTACAGGATCTACAATAGGCTATACTTACCTATCTTCTAGTTCAAAAGAGAAACATCCATTTCCAATTATATATCTACATGGTGGGCCAGGTGGAGCAATTTCTAATAGAGTAATTGATGATCTAAAACCGCTTAGTAACAATGGCTTTGATCTATACTTTTATGACCAGGTTGGCAGTGGCGCATCAAGTAGATTAAGTGATATTTCAGAATATACGGTCCAAAGACATATAGATGACTTAAATGAAATAATTACCAAAATCAATTCAAAAAAAGTAATACTAATTGGACAATCTTGGGGTTCTGTATTAGCAGCTGCATTCTTATCCAAGCATCCCGAACGGATTGACAAAATTATTTTTACAAGCCCAGGCCCTATCTATCCAATAAATTTTGATAAAATAAATAAACCAGCACCTGATAGTTTTAAATTACGAGCTCCACTATATACAAATAAGGCTGCAAATGAATCATCCACTAATATCCGAATTAAAGCAATTACATATTTTGCTACTCGCTTTGCTAAAAAATTGGCTACAGATAAAGAAGTTGATGAATATGCCAACTTTCTTGATGCAAAAGCAAGTAAATCTGTCTTATGTGATACATCTATAAACTTGGCAAATAGAGGTACTTGTGGATTTTATGCAAGCATTATGACATATAAAAGCATACTGGAATTAAAAGATTTCAGAGAGAAAATTAATGGCACAAATATGCCAGTTTTAATTATGAAAGGTCAATGTGATAATCAACCCTGGGGCGCAACAAATGAATATTTAAGTCTTTTTCCTAAACACAAATTTGTACTAGTACCCAATGCAGGACATTTCATCAATATTGAACAGCCTGAAATCTTTATCCGTGAGATAAATAATTTTCTACTCCAATAATATCTTGCAATAACCAAAAGAGAAATTATTTAACCTAAGATTTGTTTTTAGTTGTCTACACTGAATGTTTTACTGCCTCTACCAAGTTTATTGAAAGCCCTTACATTTACCTTCCCATCAACTTTTACAGGTCCTTTATATTCCGTTGAATTTACGGTAGGCTCAGAGCCATCATTGGTATAGCGAATACTTAAACCCGGAAAAGCTGTATTGGCTTTTAATAAGCCATCTTCAATGACAGCACCGGGTGGAGCTATACGATAATTATATCCTCCAAATAAAAAATCTAATCGTGAGAATTCTCTCTGTCCTATTTGATTTGAGAGATCGGCCCAGCCTGCCCATATTGCTTTCACTCGTTTTGAAATATTGGCCTCGCTTTCCCAACTTGGCGCTTTGGCCCAGGCTTTTTCTACAAAAGCAAACAGTTTGGGAGCAAGGTAATACTCTAACATTTTAGACCCATGAATTGTCTCACTCCATAACTGTGCTTGTATACCTACAATGTTTTTTTGTGCTTCAACTTTCAAGTGTTGTTTTACTATACTGGGATCAATTTTTTGAGATTTACGACCAAAAATTTCTTCTTTTTCAGTTAGACGTCCATACTTATCTAAATTGGTAGATTTATACACATCCAACGGAGTCATTACATAGGGGTCTAATGCATCTTGGTAACCCGCCCAAACCAAACCCGGTTCGTTAGGATCGGTGTTGTAAGACAGGTCAAAATAAAGATTGGTGGCATTGCATAATACAACCTTGTAACCCATATTGGCAATACGGTAACCAAGGTCTATATTCAAACCGGTGTTATCCCAAACCAAGGGTAAAACATTTTTATCTTTAAACTTTGTATTTACGGTAGTATTATTTGCACTGTCTTTATTCAGAACTATTTCTTCCCAGCCTGCAACCTGCAAGTCATATTTTTCAAAAATGGCAAGTGCTTTTTCAAGGAAATACCCTTGCAACTGTCGGGGATTCTTGATTTCGGGATGCGTTTTCATCAGATTGATACAGAGAGGCGATTTTGCCCAAGCGCCTTTTGGAACTTCGTCGCCACCAGTGTTAAAAATGCTTAGTTTTAAACCAGCCTCCTGATACATGGCCATCATATCCTTCACTACCGTTTCATAGAAATGATAAACAGAAGGCAATGCTACACAAACAATATTATCTTTATACAATTGAGCAGACAAATAAACTGACTGATCATTGGGATCAATTAAACGAAACTCATTAGCTTTTGCGGTATCTCCCTTTGACATAAAACGATCGTATCGTGCTTCCATAGCTTTAATAGCTGCACGAGCATGACCGGGCATTGAAATTTCAGGGATTACCATTATATGTCTTTGATCAGCATATTTAATAATCTCTTTAAATTCATCACGCGTATAAAATCCCTTTCCGTAATTATTTTCAGAATCAGGGTTTGGTCCTGAACCATAAGATGGTGTTAGCCAATTTTTAGAATTATTTGTATGGCCACGCTTACTACCAATTTGGGTCAATTCAGGCAAACCGTTTATTTCTATGCGCCAGCCTTCGTCTTCAGAAAGATGGAGGTTAAGTTTGTTTATCTTATACATAGATAGAAGATCGATAAGCTTAAGTACGTCTTCCTTTTTGGTGAAATTTCTTGAAACATCGAGCAAGAAACTACGATAGCCAAATCTTGGTGCATCTGAAACCTCTAGACTTTCAACTATTATCTGATCTTGTTTTTTTGCTGGCATCAAAGCTAAAAGGCTTTGAATACCGTAAAAAACTCCAGCAGGGTCATTGCCTGAGATTACAACTCCATTCCCTTCCTTAACATTTAGAGAATAAGCTTCTTCAGAAACACCATTTACAGTTATAGCGGATGTTTTCAGGGTTATATTATTAGGTTCTTTACCGCTTCCTTCTTTCATCACCAATTTGGAACCTAGTATTTTTTCAACATAAGCTACCAAATAATCTGCTTCTTTTTTAAGACCATTGCTATAATAAACAACAGTGGATTTATCCAAAGTCACACCACCTTTCCCTGGTAGTATTGAATAAGGACTTGGGATAATTTTACCGATAGATCCTTCTGGAAGTATAGGAATTTGTTGGTTTTTGAGGTATTGATTAGATGCAGTAGGGATAGTGGCTATAAAAGCAGCATCAGAAAAAATCTTTTGATAATCATTAAAAGGGGCCATCATTAAATCTTTGCTAATGACTTCTTCATTCTCACCTACTACAAAATAGGCACCTTGTGGAGCATATTTTTCATTAAACAGAATTCCCGCAGCTTCAAAATTATAAACAAGTGAGTCACCCGGCTTAAGCATAAAACTACTACTAGGCATAAAGCGATACAAATCACCATTTATATGTTCCAATGTTCCTTTGGATAAATCATTTGAAGCGTTCGGTTTTAAAAAACTTTGGTTAAAATACAATGCCCATTTACCTGTTTTAATGGAATCAGGTCCATTGTTAACAAAAGTAAAAGCAGCTTTGAAAAACCCATTTTCAGTTTCAGGATTTTTAATTAACTCCCATTTTACTTTTAGGTTTTCAAATACATTTGTAGTACCTACTTTTGAAGTGTTGCAGCTAAAAAAAACGAAAATGCAATTAAATGCTAATAATATTAATGCAATTTTTTTGAAATCCTTTATTCTCATTTGTTGGCAATTTAATAAGCAATAAATAATATGCTTTTTTTAAAGTTAATATTTTATAATCATATAATAAATTGAAACAGATAGATTATTTATAATGACAGAAAGAACTATCATCAAAAATATTAGCATTGCAAACGAGGGACAAATAATTGTTACCAACCTAGCAGCTATTGCGGGTGGTGTAACTTCATTTATAGATATGCCAAATACATTTCCGAATGTATTAACCATTAAGATTCTAAATGAAAAATAAGTTTCGTAAATACCAAGTTTAAGAAATTGGCCATATAAAGTATCATTAGTGTCCGGTAAAAATAGTTAATAGTTCTTTGAAAGTCTTGGTATATATGTGTTTCATAGGAAAATAGGTCGGTGACGATTTGAAATGGGTCATTTCATAACTTACTGGAAATCAGTTTGTTTATGAATCAAGGCAAATATGTTTTTTCTCAAATTGTCACTTTTCTACCTGCACGTATTTTTGATCGATGTGTAAGCTCTTTCCAAGGAGATAAATGGATTAAACATTTTACTTGTTGGAACCAGATGATGTGTATGATGTTTGGGCAATTAAGTAACCGTGATAGTCTTCGTGACTTGCTTGTTTGTTTAACTGCTCATAAAACAAAGCACTATCATTTAGGTTTTGGAAAAAATATTTCAAGGTCGAATCTAGCAGAATCGAATGAGAAAAGAGATTGCCAAATTTTTGAAATGTATGCATATGAACTGATTGCAGAAGCTCAAAAAGTATGTGTTTCAAATGTAGATTTTGATAAATCAATTACGGGTAATGTATATGCATTTGATTCTACTACCATTGATCTTTGTTTAAATGTGTTTTGGTGGGCAACTTTTAGAAGAGCAAAAGGAGCTATTAAATTGCACACATTATTAGATGTCAGAACGGCCATTCCTGTTTTCATGCATATCACTCCAGCAAATGTTCATGATGTAAATGGGTTAGATTTTATCAATTACGAACCAGGTGGTTATTATATCATGGACCGCGCCTACATTGACTTTGATCGAATGGCAACTATAGATAAGCATGATTCGTTTTTTGTAATAAGATCAAAAGCTAATTTCTCATTTGTCAGAGTATCTGCAGAGAAACCTGATAAAGCAAAAGGAGTTCTTTGCGACCAGAGAGTTAAAATGAAAGGAATTAATTCAATAGAAAAATATGAAAAGGTATTTAGAAGAGTAAAGTTTTATGATGCGGAACAAAAGAGGTCTTTTGTTTTTCTCTCAAACAACTTGACTTTACCAGCCACCGAAATTGTACTGTTGTATAAAAACAGATGGAAGATTGAATTGTTTTTTAAATGGATCAAGCAACACCTAAAAATAAAATCATTTTGGGGTATTTCTGAAAACGCTGTAAGAACTCAAATCTATATCGCCATCATAACTTATACTTTAGTCGCAATCATCAAAGCAAAATTAAAATTGAAACAATCACCTTATGAAATACTACAAATTATGAGCGTATCTCTGTTAGATAAAACTCGTTTACCAAGCCTTTTTGAAAACCCTTTATACCAAGATGTCAAAGATCAAAACCATATTCAATTGAAAATCAACCTAATTTAACCGGACACTAGTGATAAAGTATAATGAATATTTTTCCTTAATATCGTTAATAACGATGGAAATGAGGATTTTTAATTTATTGCTTTCACTACCCATTTTACTAGCTTCTTGTAAAAAAGGGAGTCAATCTTCTTTGCCTAGCAATCCTTCTTATTTAGACCAATATTCTATTAATGGTAGTAAGATATATAATTACAAAAACCCCATTCAATTAATTGGCGCAAATGCATTTCATGTTTTTGGAGCTGGAAGCAGCGATATGAATAGCTGGCAATTAGATATTGCAAGAGAATTTGTAGGAAATATCAAAGAAACAAAATTAACGGGTATTCCTTTTCAAGATAGCAATGGCTCTTACTTACACTCTTTGCAATCTGTAGTAGATAGTAATAGAGCTAATAATAGGATCACCATCATCTGTCCTTTTGGATGGAATGGTTCTAATACAACAGATTTTACAGGAAAAATGCCAAAACAGACTTTTTGGTGGAATGATTTCAAGATGAAATTACAGGATTGGGCCGTTCATTTTAAAAATCAACCTGATGTATGGTTAGAAGTATGGAATGAACCTTATAGATATGACAGAGCGGATGGATATACAGATGATATTTGGATGAGCGATATGAATGAACTTGTAAATATTATACGTAATTCTGGAAATAAGAATGTGATTTTGATTCCATGCGCAGAACAAGGACAAGATGAAAGTGTATTAAATAATAAAGGACTACTATTTTTAGCTGGCAAAACAAATATACTATTTGACATACATGCCTATGAGAAATGGCTTTTGTCTTCAAATTCATCTATCGGTAATCGTCTTCAACTATTAAAGCAAAACAAACTCCCCATTTTTTTTGGAGAGACTGCTCCATTAAATGCATCGGTACTTATGAATCCTAAATCTTTTTTAGATAGTATTTATGAAAATGGATTTTCCGTATGTGCATGGGTTTGGAAATATGATTCTAACGATAAAGACGCATTATTAAATACTCAAGGATTACCAAATGACAATAGTAATAATAGTTGGGGTACAACCTTTAAAACGCTAAGTCAAAAAAATAGAAAGCCTTAAATTAAATGTGTATCGTAGATTTTGGCAATGATGCTAATGGGGTTAGCCTTTGTAATAATATAACTGAAAAGCATACTAATATTTAAAACCTAATGATATTTTAATATTATGCCAAATAAATTAGAAACAACCCATTTTGCCCCAGAGCTCCATATTCCCAATGTAATTACCAATATTGATATTTATATCAATTTTTGAGCATCAGAAAACTTCTGCTTCCGGAATGAAGACGGTAGCATTCATGTGGCAGAACTAGTCATTAACGGAGCCATTTTTCATGTACACGAAACCATGCGGGATGCACTTGAGCCAATCAGTGCAAAAGGTGTGACTGCTGTTATTGGCTTATTTGTACCGGACGTTGCGGAAGTGATGCAAAAAGCTATCCATTCCGGAGCCATAGAAATTAATCCAACTACTGATTATGATTATGGATACAGACAGGGCATGTTCCAAGATCCTTTTGGGCAATTGTGGCAAATTCAGAAAAAAATCTAATGTTAAATTTTAAAAAATAGCTACTGAATCATTTTATTTAAGGCAATAATAATGTTTCAATTAATGATATAATATTAAATTTCATAACAGTTATTCAACTCAATTAATAGTTCAATAAACATCATATGGAAAACAGACCACTTACAAAACCAATCATCCAAAGTGCATCGCTAATAGTTGGTCTATGTCTTTTGGGATTTTTTATTTTTAAGGGGCTTAAAACCTTTAGTGATAAGGATAGAATTGTCACTGTGAAAGGGCTAGCTGAAATGAATATTACCGCTACAGCTGCTTCTATTTCTGTCAGTTTCCCCATTTCAGGTGATAATTTGCAAGAGGTTATTAAACAAACCGATACAAAGAAAAACGCCATAATTAGCTACCTAAAAACTGTGGGGTACAATCAATCAGATATACAAATAAGTAATCTTGACATTAACGATAGGCAAAAGTATTATGAAAACGAATGGCAGGGTAATCAACAAGTAAAGGTAAAAATTGACAGATACATTATTACTCAAACCTTGACCATTCAATCAAAAGATATAAAAGCAACAGAGGACAAAGCTTCCAAGATGAAACTTGACTTAGTTAGCAAGGACCTTACCTCTACAATTGCAACTAATTATTCTTTCCCAGAATTAAACTCTATTAAACCCAAGCTCATTGCAGAGAGTACCAAAAACGCTAGGGTTGCCGGTGAACAATTTGCCAATGATTCACAAGCAACACTGGGAAAAATAAAAACTGCTTCTCAAGGACAAATTACTATTGCTGGAAAATATCAATATGATGAGGAAGGAGCTTCTGAAAGTGATAAACCCAAGGAGCCCTATATTCAAAAAGCCAGGGTTGTTAGTACCATTGTGTTCTTTTTAGAATAAAATTTGATTCACCTTTAGCAAATGAAAAAATATTATCTAATACTGATCCTAGTTTGTTTTGGATGCAATATCCATGCACAAAGCAATGAATCAAAGCAATTGGATGCTGGTTTAGAATTAGATGTGCTCCCCTATGCAACAGGCGGCTATTTTGGTGCAGCTTGGATGGGGAAGGGACTGTGGCGTGTTAGAGCATTAACAGCTTATGTAAAAAAGCCAGATTGGTCAACCAAAAATGGTTTTGCGAATCATCAGATTCATGCATACGCATTGGTAGTAGACCGCTTTTTAAAAAAAGACTGGAAAGGTTGGTGGGCTGGTGCTGGTTTGGTTTATTGGAATAGTAGCATTCAGGCCGATACAAAAATCAATACAGTAACATTTAATAACTTATTGGCCAATGGAAGTGTAGGATATCATTTTACGCTAAACAAACATTTCTATCTTTCCCCATGGGCTAGCTTAAATCTTAAGTTGGCGGGCGATAAAAATATCTCTATTGACAATAAAAGCTATAGCCTACCGCTGATTAACCCAGAAGCATCTTTAAAATTTGGTTACCGGTTTTAAATCCGTCAATTTTCATTATTTTAGTTACTCTTACTCCTCAAAAAAGCATCCCTATGGCTACCATTAACCCCCATGTAAATTTCAACGGTAATGCAGAAGAAGCATTCAACTTTTACAAATCTGTCTTTGGAGGCGAATTCTCTAGACTAGTTCGTTTTAGTCAAATGGCTAGCTCCGATTTTGCTGTGGATGAAAAAGAGGCCAACAAAATCATGCATATTGCTTTGCCCATTGGTAAATCAAATGAGTTAATGGGTAATGATGTTCCTTCCTTTATGGGCACTGTTAATGAACAGGAGAACAGAAGTAAGATAGCTGTGATAGTAGAAAGTAAAGAAGAAGCTGACTCCATTTACCATGGTCTTTCCGTCGGAGGAGCTATTGAAATGCCTATTTCCGATAGCCCCTGGGGATCTTATTTTGGAATGTTCCGTGACAAGTATGGCATTGAATGGATGATTGAATTTAATCCCTCAAATTAATACATGAAACAATTGATTCTCTGTACTTACCTATTGATGGAAGGCTATGTCTGTTTTGCCCAGCATGAAAAACAGATGGACTATACTGCTTTTTACAAAACCTGTGATTCTTTAAATAAGCTTAAAAAAAATCCTGAACTAGAAAAAGGATTAATACAACAACTAAATCAGTTAGATAAGAAAACACCTTACCATTTTTTTGAAGAAGCTTTGTATTTTATAGAAAAGAACCAATTTCAGGAAGCAGCAATATTCTATCAAGTAGGTACAATAAGGCAATCCTATTATATTGAAGTTAATAGCAATTATGCACCTAATGACAACTGGATGGTTGCTGAGTCTATGAAATCGGTATCAGGTAACCAACTGCTGCTCTACCTACAATCCAATATGGACAATTATCAAACTGTATTGGGATTGGCTATTGACTATTGTGAAAAATATGATTACCAGTTTTCCTCCAAACTGAATTATCTAGACAAATATCAAAATGCTATTAAAAAACTAAAAGACTTACAGGCAGAGATTTCAAAAAACAAGGCACAATACAAAAAGACTTGGGAAGAAGAAAGACTCCGTTTACAAGCTAAAAAGGTTTAGTATTTTTATTGAAACTATATTTTAATGAATCCCCAAGTAAAAACTTTCCTAGATAAAGCCAAAACCTGGAAACAAGAAATGATCTTGCTCAGGTCTATTATCATGGAATGTGGCTTGGAAGAGGATTATAAATGGATGCATCCATGCTATTCTGTCAATGGAAACAACATAGTTCTAATTCATTCTTTCAAAGAATATACAGCTATCCTTTTTTTCAAAGGAGTTTTAATGATAGATAAAAAAGGCATCTTGATTCAACAAACAAAAAATGTACAGGATAGAAGACAATTACGCTTTACCAGTCTAGCAGAAATTCAGGGTTTAAAATCTACCATAGTTGCTTACGTGAAAGAAGCCATTGAGATAGAAAAATCCGGTAAAAAAGTGGCATTCAAAAAAACGGAAGAATTTGAAATGCCGGAAGAATTCAAAACCGTTTTGCGAAAAAATAAAGCAGCTAAAGCGGCATTTGATAAGCTGACTCCTGGCAGACAAAGGGCATACCTACTTTTCTTTTCATCGGCCAAACAATCCGCCACAAGAATCAATAGAATTGAGACTTTCCTTCCAAAGATCTTAGACGGAAAAGGAAAGGATGATTAACTCTTTAATGCTATATCTCCATGTTAATAAACATATTGATTCAACTTTTTGAAAGAGACTTGAACAGGTTAATGACTGAGATTGGTCTTTACAAAGAGGAAGCAACTATTTGGAAAATTGAAAAGGGTATTTCAAATTCTACTGGGAATTTGACCCTGCATTTAATTGGCAATTTGAATACTTATATTGGCAAAGAATTAGGTGGCACAGGTTATGTTAGAAATAGGGAATTGGAATTCTCAGCCAAATTTGTCAAAAGAGATTTACTGATTGAGCAACTGAATGCAACGCTTGAAATGGTAAAAACAACTTTAAGCAGTTTATCCAATGAAGATTTAAACCTGGAATATCCCATTTTGGTATTTACAGAGAAGACAACAACCGAATATTTGTTGGTTCATTTAACTACCCATTTAACTTACCATTTAGGACAAATTAATTATCATAGAAGACTGATTGAGGGTTGAAATAACAGTTCAAAAGAAAATCAAGAATATGCCCTTTAAATTCAATCTGAAATATTTTCTTCTTGCATTGCTTTTGTTTGTAACAGAAGTGTTAATTGCACTCTATGTTCATGACCAAATTATTAGACCTTATTTTGGAGACGTGCTTGTAATACTTCTCATGTATAATGCAATAAAAGCAATCTTGGATTATCCAGTACTTCCAACAGCAATTGCCGTATTAATTATTTCATTTGTCATAGAAGCACTGCAGTATTTAAAAATTGTTGAACAGCTTGGGTTCCAGGATAACAAAATTGCTGCAACAGTGATTGGCACTTCCTTTTCTTGGGTAGATATCTGTGCCTATATCATTGGATTTTTCCTAGTATTGATATTTGAAAAACAGCATCCATTTAAAATAATAACATGAAAAAGAAATTAATATTCCTTCAGGTATTTGTTTTGTTTACTTGTTTAATAAACATTGGATCAGCCCAAATTCCAAAAGACTACAAGGGTAAACCCTTTAAAGACAAATACTACAAACTGGGTGCGCAAACAATACCGGGAAGGGTTGAATTGGCTTACTATGACCTTGGAGGTGAGGGCATTGCTTACCACGATAACAGTCCTGAAAATGAAGGTTCCAAATTAAATCATGAAGTACATGATTATGGCAGCCATCATAGACCAGGAATATCGGCTTATACGGCTTTCTTTAGAGAGAAAGAAGGAGTAGATATTTCCTATACCAAGGATTGGGCAGATTTTAATCATCCCAATAAGGTTGACCCCACAGTAAACCAACTATATATAGGATGGGAATCGGACAATGAATGGACCAACTACACTGTGAATGTAAAAGCGCCTGGCAGATACAAGATCATTACCGTATATGGTAATAAAGACAACAATTCATCTTTGTTACTCAATGGAAAAGAAGCGGTTAAATTAAAACTACCAGAAGATACCGGCAATTGGCATTATTGGACTCAAGCTACTGTTGGAGA
>CAIZMD010000403.1 GCA_903933995.1 uncultured Bacteroidota bacterium | reverse complement strand
GCATCCGGTGCCAAGCACTTAACCATGCTCACAGAATTTGGACCTCCAGATTATATGCCAACCCTGCCTTATACCAGACAAGCATTGGCAGATCAGTGGGGCATTAATGTGCACATGATGCAACTGTTGCGCAAAAGGTATCAGGGTTAATTGGTTCCGTTAATTTCTTGCAGCTCAAGTATAAAATTGTCAGATGTTCTTATTTGCTTTCACAGATTTTATTGGAAGGTTTCATCCGCTACTGGTGCATTTACCAATAGGGATTTTACTATTCACCATTGTCTTGCAATGGTTGAGTACAAAAGAAAAATGGGTAGCATTACAGGCAGTGATTCCATTGGGTTATTTATTGGGCGCTGCTAGCGCGATAGCATCTTGCATCACTGGTTATTTATTGGGGTCTGCAGGTGAATATGATGAGACGGTCTTGAACCTGCACCAATGGATGGGCATACTAACTGCATTTACATCCATTGCAGGATATCTATTCTCTCATAATCAACAAAACCTAAAATATATTGCTTTTTCAATCTTAGTCTTAGTAAGTATTACTGGGCATTTGGGAGGAACCCTCACACACGGTGAAGGTTATTTGACAAAAGCTTTTACTAGCACCGGCACTGATAGTGTTGCAACAAAAAAAGCCCTAACAAATGCACAAGATGCACTGGTCTATGCCGATGTGATAGAGCCCATACTAAAAGAAAAATGTTATTCCTGTCATGCAGCCAGCAAACAAAAAGGGGGCTTACGTTTAGATAATGCTGATTGGGTTTTAAAGGGTGGTAAGAATGGTGCAGTTTTAAAACCAGGCAATGCACTGGGTAGTGAATTGTATCATCGGGTTATATTGGATCCCATTGAAGAAAAACATATGCCACCAAAGGGGAAGCCACAGGTTACTGAAAAAGAAAGAATCTTATTGGAATGGTGGATAGCACAAGGTGGCGATTTTAAAAAGCAGTGTAAACAATTTGAACAAAGCCCTGCCATAAAACAGGCCTTGAGTTCCTTAGAACAACAACAAGCCAAATTAGATGAAGACCTACCAAAAGAGGAGGTTTCAGAAGCGCCAATAGCCAGTATTGATTTGTTGCGCAGCAAGGGTGTGACCATTTTACCCATTGCCCAAAACAGTCATTATCTCAGTGCCAATTTTGTAAACCTTGCACAGTTAGATGCTGCAGTGCTGGACGCATTAATTTCTTTAAAACAACAGCTGCTTTGGCTCAAAATGCCCAAGATGCAAATGGCTGGCGCCAATTGGAAAAAACTAAGTGCTTTAAACAATTTGAGAAAGCTTGACCTTTCTTATAGCAATCTGGATCAGGAATCCATTACAAGTCTGGCTGCTTTGAAACAGTTGGTCTATTTGAATTTGGTGGGAACAAAAGTCAATGGAACCGCATTGATGTCTTTGAAAGACTTGCCAGCATTGCGCGAACTTTATTTGAGCGGCACCAAGATTTCAACTTCAGATTTTGAATCACTAAAAAAAGCTTTAACAAAAACTATTATTGATACAGGCGGCTACCAAGTAGCAACCCTAGCTTCTGATACAAGCCTAGTTAAAAAACAAGCTACAGTAAAATAAAAATCCCGGTTGTATTAGCAACCGGGACTATTAATTCTATTCCTCTTCATTCTTCATACTTCACTTAATCTCCCCCACCATCTCTGAAGGAACAACCCATTGGTCAAATTCTTCAGGAGTTACATAGCCTAATTTCACGGCCATTTCTTTTAAGGTAGTTCCTTCTTTGTGTGCTGTTTGGGCAATTTCTGCAGCTTTATAATAGCCAATCTTGGTATTCAAAGAAGTAACCAACATCAAACTATTGTCAACGTGCTTTTTAATATTGGCTTCAATAGGAGCCAAGCCAACTGCGCATTTGTCATTAAAGCTTACACAACCATCTCCAATTAAACGAGCAGAGTGCAAGAAATTATAAATCATCACAGGTTTGAACACATTGAGTTCAAAATGACCGGTAGCACCACCAATATTAATGGCCACATCATTCCCCATTACTTGGGCAGCAATCATGGTCAATGCTTCACACTGAGTAGGGTTAACCTTGCCTGGCATGATAGAAGAACCTGGTTCGTTATCTGGAATATGCAATTCTCCAATCCCACTTCTTGGGCCAGAAGACAACATGCGAATGTCATTGGCAATTTTCATCAAGCTAACGGCTACTGTTTTCAAAGCACCATGGGCTTCTACTATAGCATCGTGCGCAGCCAATGCTTCAAATTTATTCTCAGCAGTAACAAATGGCAAACCAGTAAGGTTGGCAATATGTTTGGCTACGTTTACATCATATCCTTTTGGTGTATTGATCCCTGTTCCTACGGCAGTTCCGCCAAGGGCTAGTTCACTCAAATGCGCAAGAGTATTGTTGATGGCTTTTAAACCGTGGTTTAATTGAGAAACATACCCACTGATTTCCTGACCCAAGGTTAGGGGAGTAGCATCCATAAAATGGGTTCTACCAATTTTTACTATGTGCATGAATTCTTTGCTCTTTTGAGCCAAGGTATCGCGCAGCTTAGTAATACCTGGGATAGTGGTTTCCAACAAAATTTTATATGCCGCAATATGCATGGCTGTTGGGAAAGTATCATTAGAAGACTGTGACTTATTCACGTCATCATTGGGATGTAAAAATTTATCCTTGTCAGTAAGACCACCACCCTTGATCACATGACCACGGTATGCCACTACTTCATTTACATTCATATTGCTCTGTGTACCAGAACCTGTTTGCCAAACTACCAATGGAAACTGGGAGTCCAATTTTCCTTCCAGAATTTCATCACAAACTTGGCCAATCAAATCAGCTTTTTCTTTAGGTAAAACACCAGCGTCAAAATTGGTTAAGGCTGCCGCTTTTTTCAAATAGGCAAATGCTTTGATAATTTCCTTGGGCATTTTATTAATGTCCTGAGCAATTTGGAAATTCTCAATACTGCGTTGGGTTTGTGCACCCCAATAAACATCGGCGGGTACTTTTACCTCACCCATAGTGTCCTTTTCTATACGATATTCCATATCAATAATTTTTAAAGATGAATTTGCCCCGCAAAGGTAGTATAACAGTGCATTCTCAGAGCCATCATTTGCCGGTAAATACTGCTTTTCTCTTCTCTAGAAATGCGGTTGTGCCCTCCACTCTGTCTGCCGTATCAAAACTGGTTCCAAATCCTGCTACTTCAACGGCATAGCCGTCCGTGGTTTCGTTATAAACAGCATTAGCAGCTTGAATACATTGGGCAATAGCTATGGGTGCTTTGGTTTGAATCAATAGCAAAATCTCAGTTGCTTTGCTGATTAATTGATCCGCGGGAACCACATGG
>CAIZMD010000402.1 GCA_903933995.1 uncultured Bacteroidota bacterium | reverse complement strand
CTAACCAGTGCAATGGAATCTACTTTTAATTTATAGAGGAATTTATAATCTCCTTCTTGACGCACTTCACTTACTTGGCCATTGTTACCAGCAATCCTAGTTTCTTTGAGTGAGCTTTGATAATTGGTAATGGGGAATGTGTAAGTACTATCTCTGAACACTTGAAAATAACTGACGCTATCAGGCTCATTCTTACGCCAAGCTACCAAGGTAGAGTCAAACTCTTTGTTGCTAGGATTGTGTAAGACTTCATCACCTATATAGTACAAGGTATCAACGCCATTTCTTGAAGTACCAAAGAAACCTGCCCAGCGGTTGGCAACCCCGTTTTGGTCAGATACAAAGGTGAAGTGGTTGGTATTGTACTGCATGGGGTAGCGCGCATTTCCAAATTTTTGATTGGTCATTTGAGCCACTTGTTTGCCTGGACCACCAGCAGACATATCGGTCAAGAAAATATTAAACCTATTCCTGCTTGGCAACACCGTATCTGAACTAGGAGCTGACCCACTTGGTCTATTAGAAGAAAATACAATCCCTACTCTATTTGGGAAAGCCACAAAACTTGGATCCAAGTCATCATAGACATCATTGGTTACCTGGGTTAATTTGTTCTCTTCAATATTATACGTATAGATGTCTGAATGCCCATTCTTTACAGCACTCATAACCAACTGATTGGCATTGAGCATAAAGCTAGCATCCAAAATCTGATCAAAGCCTTCAATGGTTTGTTTGTAGCGTTTGTACTTGGCAATAATGTCGTAGACAAACATTTTGGTCTTGCCCCCTTCCCAATACATCACCAATAAACGGGTACCTTTTACATCCCAAGCAAGAATGGGATAATTGGGATTGATATCACCCTGATTGGTACGCACACCCAATTGCAACAAGGTTTTTTGCTTATAGAAATTCTCAAAATACTTAACGCTATAGATCCCTTTTTTAAATTCCACCACAGCGTAGTTATTACTTCTTGGCGTTGGGTTGGCTTGAAAACGGAAATAATCATTTTTACTCACGTCTTCAGAAATATTTAGAGAGCCTTTAACTGCGTTTCTTCTAGCACGAATGTCTTTTGCGTATCTGTCTTGCTCCGCTTGCATAAACTCAGATAACACGTCTTTGAATTTGATTTTACAAATTCTCAATGCCGCACTGTTTAGGTTTTTATAAATCCTAGCCAAGTAAAGCATGTAAGTAATATTCTCTTTGCGATACTTGTTGCCAAAATAATACCAGAAAGCATGACCTGCTAACAAGGGCTTTTCAAAAGCAAATTGATAAAAAGAATTGTATCTACCACTGAGTAAAGCGCTTTTGAGTTCATCATCTAATTCCGTACTCCAAGGTTCTGCTGCATAAGCCACATATCCATCCACCAACCATTTGGGAAGGTCTAATAAAGCTTGGTTGCTAGCAAATTCTCCAATATCGTCTCCAAAAAGTAAGTTATCGGTAAGCACTTTGGCAATCCCCTCACGAACACTTCTTTTCAAGTGATTATGGTTACCATCAAAATAGACAATGATTTTATTATTCACCAATTTGGTAGATCCGCCAGAATTCTGCCAGTCCATACCCAAACCCACGTTACTGCTTTTATAATCGTTATAATTATTATATACCAAAATATTGGCCCTGCGTTGCAAGCTGTACTCGGTAAAGTTTTCAAGAGAAAGTAATTCTTCCTCAGCTACCTGGGCTACAAATTTGCCCAGTTCTACGCCGTTTTGGGTAGTATAGGTATTGAAATTGGGAGACTGATAGAATTTCCAAACAAATTTCTTGTGTTGCACCCTGTTTTTTCCAAACATCACGGTATTCACCTGTGCCTGAGAAAGGAGGGGAAAAAGAAAGCATAGGAAAAAGACCCATTTATTCATGCGATTGCGTTGCATATCCGAACTTTAGTATTTTAAAATTAGTCATTTACCATTAAAAGCGGTCTAAAATTACCCATATGCTCCATGTTAAAGTTTTCACATTCAATCCTATCCAAGAAAACACCTATGTGCTCTACAATGATGCGGGTAATGCCCTGATAATAGACCCGGGATGTTATTTTAGCGCTGAGCAAGAAACGTTAAAAAACTTTTTAAAAGATACGGGACTAACCCCGGTTCAGTTGCTCAATACCCATTGCCATTTGGACCATGTATTTGGGAATGACTGGGTGCATAAAACCTATGGATTGGAACTATACCTTCATCCTAATGAAGAAAAAGTACTTGAATTTGCTCCAAAATCGGGCGAAACATGGGGAATGCCCTTTACCAATTATAGTGGACTCTTGCATTTTTTACACCCAGGAGACAAGGTTTTTTTAGACGAAGATGAATTGAGCATCCTGTTCACGCCGGGACATTCTCCCGGAAGTATCTGTTTTTATTGTGAAAAACAGGGCTTTATCATTGGGGGCGATGTATTATTTTACCAAAGTATTGGCCGAACT
>CAIZMD010000401.1 GCA_903933995.1 uncultured Bacteroidota bacterium | reverse complement strand
TGATTTTGGCACGGGCTGCAACAGCAGCATCCATATCAATGCTCATGGTTAAGTAGAAATGCGGTGCTGTAAACAAGCTTTCTCCCAATCTGCGAGCAATTACTTTGCGCATTTGAGAAACAGGCACGTCTTCAAAGCTTACCACTCCAGCCGGAACTGAAGCAACTGGTGCAGCAGCACTTGCAGTAGCTACTGGTGCTGAAACAGCAGGTGCTGCAGCAGGCGTATAGGCGTCAATATCAGATTTGGTAATCCTTCCGTTATCGCCAGTACCTTTTACAAATTTTAAATCAATGCCTTTTTCAGAAGCTATTTTTTTAGCCAATGGCGATGCAAAAATTCTACCCTCATTTACCACAGCTGGTGCAGCGGCAACAGGAGCTGGACTTGCAGCAGGCGCAGCAGCTACAGGAGCGGCAGGAGCCGGAGCTGCGGCAGGTGTAGCAGCAGGAGCAGATCCACCAGCTTTTGCAGCAGCAACAATAGAAGCTATATCCATTCCTTCTTTGCCAATGATGCAAAGCAGGTCATTCACCAAAATCTTTTCACCAGCTTTGGCACCTTGGTACAACAAAATACCATCCTTGTAACTTTCCAGTTCCATGGTGGCTTTGTCGGTCTCAATATCGGCCAACACTTCTCCTTTCTTCACGGTATCTCCAACTTGTTTTTGCCAGCCAGCTATCACGCCTTCAGTCATGGTATCGCTCAATCTTGGCATCAATACCACTTCTTCCATATTGGTTAAATCAAGTGCAGCAGCAGGGGCGGCAGTTGGGGCTGGTGTAGCAGCGGGTGCAGGTGCAGCTTCTACTGTGGGTGCAGCAGCAGGAGCAGCAGCGCCACCACTATGTTGTGCAACCAAGGCAGATACATCTTCTCCAGCCTGTCCTAAAATGGCCAACAAGTCATTCACTTGTAGTTTACCACCCTTGGCAGTTCCTATATGCAACAGAACGCCTTCTTGGTAGCTTTCCAGCTCCATAGTGGCTTTGTCTGTTTCTATTTCAGCTAATAAATCGCCTTTTTTTACTGTATCACCCACCTGCTTGTGCCAGGCGGCAATGACGCCCTCCGTCATGGTATCACTTAACCTGGGCATTAATATCGCTTCAGCCATAATTCGATTGCTCTTTTAAATGAGCCGTGAAATTACGTTAAAAATGAGAATGATGCTAAAAAAACGCCCCTTACTGTCCTTGAGCCAGACTATAGGCCTTTTTACCATCCCACATGTTTAACAATTCTGTTGAACATACCTTATAATCCTGCATCACCCTTTTGTACAATTCCAAAACATCTACCTGTGTAACAGGCAGATCACCAACACTTTCAAAGCGGCAGCGATACTGATTAACCAGATTGGTAAATACCGATCCTTTGGGCCAAACTTGGGTTCCCCTATTACTGATAGTTACTAATTTGAAAATATCCAAAGTATGTTTTAGCATTTTATCAGCAAGAATGGTTGGTTGCTCATTACTCTCAATAAATAAGTCTACCCCAACAATTTCTTCCTGCCCCATCTCTATGCTTTCTAACATAGGATTTTTCTCTAATTTAAAATGGGTAGGCGTTACATAATGATTGGCAATGGCTGGTTTGGGATTATTAGCCGGTAATTTTCCAAAATTGCTAATGATAGCAGCAGCAAATTCTGTAGTGCTTAAAGAAGCTGTAGACCTGTCACCAAAATCACCCGTATGAACACCGCTTTCCAAAGTATATAACAAAGCATTTTCAATCATGGCCGATGTTTCCATCAAACCCAAGTGACGCAACATGCCAAATCCACTTAGCAATAAAGCAGTTGGATTGGCAATATTTTTACCAGCAATATCTGGAGCTGTTCCGTGTACGGCTTCAAAAATTGAAATATGATCTCCAATATTGGCAGAAGGCGCAAAGCCAAGTCCACCAACCAATCCAGCACATAAGTCACTAACGATATCGCCCTGTAAATTGGTCAAGACTACTACATCAAATAAATCAGGTCTAGATACTAACTTCATGCAGAGGTCATCTACAATAACGTCATCGGCTTTTAACTCAGGATATTCTTTGGCCACTTCATGAAACACTTCTAAGAACAGTCCATCAGTGATTTTCATGATATTGGACTTGTGTCCGCAGGTAATTCTACGAGCACCTTTTTTCTTGGCCATTTCAAAGGCATACTTAATCACCTGAAGGGATCCTGGACGAGTAATAAATCTTCTTCCAAGGGCTACATCATGGGTTAGCATATGCTCAATCCCGCCATAAGTATCTTCAATATTTTCGCGAACAATGGTAATATCAATAGGAATTCCGGCCTTACTAAAAACCGTATCTACTCCGTGAAGGGTTTGAAAGGTACGTTTGTTGGCATAGGTATTCCAGGTTTTACGTGCAGTTACATTCACGCTTTTCACACCCTTACCCTTGGGGGTTTCCATGGGACCTTTGAACAAAATACCCAATGACTCAATGGTTTCCTGTGCTTCAGGAGTCATTCCATTGCTATAGCCTTTGTCAAAAACCCATTTGCCCATGTCAACCACTTCATATTGAAGGGGTACTTTGGCTGCTTCAAAAATGCCTAAAACGGCATCCATGATTTCCGGTCCTATACCATCGCCTTTGGCTACAGCTATTTTTGTCATAAGTCTTTGTTTTATGGCGCAAAATTAACACTTGGTAGCATAGGAAAATCGTTAATCTGTTAATAAAATAATGTTAACCGCGTTTAACATCTAAAACACTCAAAAACAGGCTAGATACCTTTCCTGCATTTTTACAAACTTATTTGAACCAATTTCATACATTTACTAAAAGCGGCTAACCCATGATATCTAAGATTTCCGAAGGCGTTGAAATCAGCGTAGAGATCTTCTACCAATCCGATTACAGCAATCCGCTGAATCAGGAATTCATGTTCGCTTACCGCATTACCATTGAGAACCACAACAATTTTACAGTTAAGCTACTCAGAAGACATTGGTTTATTTTTGATAGCAATGGTGAACACCGTGAAGTAGAAGGGGAAGGCGTAATTGGCATTCAACCTGTTCTTAAACCAGGTGAAACCTATCAATACGTGAGTGGCTGTAATTTGAAGACTGAAATGGGTAGAATGCACGGCACTTACCTCATGGAGAACCAACACAACAAAGAAACTTTTAAAGTTAATATTCCCTCTTTTGACATGATTGTTCCTTTCAAGAACAACTAATTTTTTTCAGGAACGGACAATATCATCACACCCAGTAAGTCTGTTTGCTCTTTTGTGTAAATGCCCATATAACTATTGGAAGAAATTTTCTGAAACTGGTGAAATCTAATTCCCTCTAATTTGGGATCCTTTGTCAAAGGAATTAAAAAAGGCTTGTCTTGTTCATACCCAATCAGCACAGGAAAAGGGGTATCGTCTTTACTAGCGCCATAAGCCACCAAATAAAACTCACCTCCTAATTGAACAGGCAAATGCATGTTATAGACTTCATTATAAAATTCATCCAACCCTTTTTGCTGATAGCCCAACCAATCTCCTTGACCGCTTAAATTAAAAGAATAATACCTAGGTGACCTAGATGACATGGCCCTAAATTTAACGGGACTTGTTGGCCTGAATTCCCTAAAATTATTATTGGGATTGAGCATGGAAGACGCATCAAATAAGGGAATATTGTTAGAGCTTGCCTGTCTTGAATTTCTATTCCCCCTACCAACGCCTGTTGTATTGGGAGACACAATCTGATTCTGGTTTGCAGCATTCAGTCTTCTCAAGTCTTCTACATTAGTGGTAGCAGCTTCTCCAAATCTTAGTCTTGACAAACTTCTTTGGTAATTTCCGGTAGTATCGGTGTAACCATAATTAAAAGCTGGCAATTCAGCTACCAACCTAATCTTTCCATCTTCTCTTAATAGAAAACTAGGTTTTAGGCCGTTGAGCATTCTATAAGGTTTTCTGGGACTTTGTTTTTCTAAATGCTGTAAAGCCATTTGCTGAAAAGCATATAATTTATAATCCAACCCATTACCTCTAGTAACAGGCATGCTAATATGCATGACCCCTTCCGTGTTTTTTAAATGACCTTCTAAAAACAATCCCCCTAATTTGATTTGTTTTTTGCTACTATCTTCTAAGGGTAATAATCCCAGAATTTTCTTTTTCTGAAAAGAAAATGATTCAGTAATCATTTCATCACTATCAAAAGGAACTGTATGAATATTCAAACTACTGGAGAGTCTATAATTCATGGGTTTATCATAGACCAATAAATGGATATTTCCATAGGAATCTAATAGAAGGTTGCTAACGGTATCCAATTCTTGTTTAAAAGAAAAAGTATAAGCAATTTCTTTTTTCAGGTCTAAGTTCCTATTGGTTAAATGACCAAATAAAAATGCGGAATCCTGATTATACACCCAAACATGGTAAAAAAGAAAATAGCTTTGGTGCTCATTGGTTACCAGATCATACCTGCTTCTTCTTTGATCTGGCAAAGGAAATCCTGAACGCTTAATGGGCTTGAGATTCAATGCCTGATCCATTTCTAGTAAGTTCATGTACATGGAATCATTATACCTAAAATAAAAAAGGAACTGCAGGCTACTATCTGTTTTAATCAGATGATACCTAGAACGCAGAAATTCTGAAGGCATTCTCTTCTTTTCTAACAATTCCATATTTGTATTAAAACTGCAAAGACTTACGGCATTGGTATTGCCTATTTCTAAAAACAATAGCTTATTACCAAAAGCAGTTATAAAAGAGGGGTTGTTGATTACAGAATCTGGCAAACTATGAAAACTAGCAGTAGGCAATTGTGCCTTGGCTGGCAAATAGCAAATAGCTGCTACAAACAGAAAAAACAGTTTGGTTTGGATTTTGTATGTCAATTTCTCTAACAAGGGCATTAGATTTTCAATTTCCTAAACGGTTGAATTAGCTATTCGGTTGCTTTTTTAAGTTTTATCTTGGTTTGTATTTGGCTTCTTCAAAAATTTTCCTAGCAGGGGTTTCCATTAACTTGGCCAAATCCAGATCAGGATGATTGTCCATGTATTTCTGCACTATTTTCCATCCTACAAATTTGCCAATAAAGCCAGGGAAATTAGACCCTAAAGCAGGGGTATTGGGCCCCTCATTCATATACTCTTTGGTTATCTCTGGCTCAGTTACATACAATAAATTGTTTTGAATAAAAAAGGCCCAAATATTGCTTTCGTTATTGTTACAGTCTACTACTTGTTGTCCAGAAAACCCCAGTTTTAAACTATCTGCAGTACTGGGTAGTAAATGATCCAGTACGTATTGTCTTTTACCAGTTTCTACCAATTGATCTACCAATGCCGTGCCCAAACTTTTATTAGGATAGAGATCTTCAATAATATTATTCATGCAATTAATTGGTATATAAGCCTGTTCAAATCTATTAGACAAATAGCTGGGATATAACTGTTGCCCCATATCTGTTTTATACAAAGCATAGTCTTTACCCATATACAATTGCAATCCTACTGCAAGGGCATCGGTAGTAATGATATTCCCATAGCTATTGATGGGCCCAATAAAAGTGACTAGATTGGTAGGTACGGCATAATTGGGAAAATAATACTTCACATATTTCAGCCCCATTTCTACCTGATCGGCCACAGGTTGAAAATTGGCAAAATGCTTTTTTACAGAATCGTACATTGGGCGATAACTGCTGCTAAATGATTTGATATCTACAGCCGCAGTTGACGGGGTAGTGCCCATGATATTGAAGATAAAATCCTTGGCAAAACCGGGATACTTCCTTTCTAGTTCATTCAAAGCCTCTTCTAAATGCATACTATCTAAGCCAAAAAAAGCGTCTTCAAAACGTTGCAGTTTGAGTTTCACAGGAATTTTTGAAACATCAGGTGCTGCTGGCTTTGTCTTACAGCCCAGAAAAAACAGTAGTAAAAGGCAAATTGGGATCCACTTCATTATTGGCTTTTGAGTATTGGAATGATTGAAACAACCAGTTTTGGAAATTGTTGCCCCACAAAATAAGCCTCATTGCCAATAATTCGTGAAATTCGCCCTATGAAGATTTTCCTGGCCCAGCAAAATTACCATATTGGCAATTTTGACTACAATACCAACAAGATTATAGAAGCCATTGAAACCGCAAAAGCTGCCGGTGGCGATTTAATTCTGTTTAGCGAAATGAGTGTCTGCGGATATCCCGCTAGGGATTTTGTGGAATTCAACGATTTTCTTGCAAAGTGTCAGGAGTCTATTAACCGTATCAAGGAACACGCAGATACTATTGGGGTGCTTGTAGGCGCCCCAGTTAGGAATACCCAACTAAGGGGAAAGGACCTTTTTAACGCCGCATTCTTTTTGTATGAAAAAGAAGTTAAAGCAGAGATTCACAAAACCCTGCTACCCACTTATGATGTTTTTGACGAGTACCGATATTTTGAACCCGCATTTGAATGGAAAGTAGTGCCATTCAAGGGAAAGAAATTGGCCATCACTATTTGTGAAGACATTTGGAATATGGGAGATAATCCGCTTTATCGCATTTGTCCCATGGACCACTTAATGGAACAGGCACCTGATCTAATGTTGAACCTGAGCGCTTCTCCTTTTGATTATACCCATGACGAGGATAGAAAATCAGTGATCAAGGCCAATGTACTCAAATACAAAATCCCCATGTTCTATTGCAATGCAGTAGGTTCTCAAACAGAGATTGTATTTGATGGCTCTTCTATGATTTTTGATAAGGACGCTAATTTGTGTAAGGCCTTCCCCCTCTTTGAAGAAGCACTTGATAGCGTTGTTTTAAATAGTGATGGTACGCTTGATGCAACCATTATTGAACCAGCCAGTAGGGTCCCAGACAAAGAATTGAATCCAGCAACTCTGGAACCAGAATTAAATATTGCACAAGTCTATGATGCGTTGATTTTGGGTATTCGAGACTATTTTCAAAAAATGGGATTCACCAAAGCCATACTAGGTTCATCTGGTGGTATTGATTCAGCAGTAACCTTAGCACTTGCTTGTGATGCATTGGGAAAAGACAATGTGCGCGCCATTCTTTTGCCATCGCCCTATAGCACAGAACATTCAGTAGACGATGCAGTAGCACTCAGCAAAAACTTGGAGAACCCTTACGATATTATTCGGATCAATGATGTGTATGAAAGCTTTTTGCATACCCTAAAAC
>CAIZMD010000400.1 GCA_903933995.1 uncultured Bacteroidota bacterium | reverse complement strand
TCATGGATATAATGATATATAAAGTAAGCCTGTTAGATTTCTGCATGTTCTGGGTCATTAGCTGTGCAATATAAGATTTATGCGCAAATGCCCCTTTTACCCATTTGCTCATTTATAAAAGTTTTTCAGTCTGAAAGCCTAAATTGATTATTTTGCCAGTTCTTAAAGTTTATTTAGAGAAACCAACCAACCTATTTATGAGTTTATTTAGAAAAAAATCGCTTTCAGCCATGCTGGCCAGTGCCGAGGAATCTACCGACGGCCTGAAAAGGACACTTGGCGCAGGTAACCTAATTGCATTGGGTATTGGTGCCATTATTGGCGCTGGTTTGTTTGTAAGAACAGCTGCCGCTGCAGGTCAATCTGCTGGTCCCGCTGTTACTATCTCCTTTATTATTGCAGCCATTGGTTGCGCTTTTGCAGGTCTTTGTTATGCAGAGTTTGCAGCCATGATTCCTATTGCAGGTAGTGCTTATGCCTATTCTTATGTAACATTGGGAGAATTGGTAGCTTGGATTATTGGATGGGCCTTGATCATGGAATACGCGCTGGGTGCAGCTACCGTATCTATTGCATGGAGCGAATACTTGAATAAATTATTTGGGATGCAGATACCCTATGAATGGTGTCACTCCCCCTTTGAAAGCTTTACTGACTCAGCCGGCGTGTTACACCAGGGTATGATCAATGCTCCTGCATTGGTTATCCTCTTGTTAATCACCCTGCTTTTGATAAAAGGAACCCAAGAATCTGCCATTGTAAACGCCATTATCGTGTTTATCAAAGTAGGTATTGTGATGATCTTTATTGCTGTGGGTTGGCAGTTTATTAGACCTGAAAACCATACCCCTTACTTGATTCCAGAAGGAACTGCTCCAGTATTGGATAGTGCTGGTAAAGTCATTGCCGATTATTCTCCCTTCAACAAACATGGTTGGGGTGGTGTATTGGGTGGTGCTGCCGTGGTATTCTTTGCCTTTATTGGTTTTGACGCCGTTTCTACAGCAGCTCAAGAAGCTAAGAATCCAAAGCGCGACATGCCAATTGGTATCCTTGGATCATTGGTAGTTTGTACCGTTTTATACATTCTTTTTGGACACGTATTAACCGGTGTTGCTAACTGGAAAGATTTTGTGGATCCTGAAAAAGGCCGTGAAGCTTCTGTTGCTTATGCCATTAGTACATATATGACTGGATACGGTTGGTTAGCCAAAGCAGTAACCGTTGCCATCTTGGCCGGTTTCTCTTCCGTAATCTTGGTAATGTTAATGGGTCAGAGCCGTATTTTCTACTCTATGAGTAATGACGGTTTGATTCCAAAAGCATTTGGAGAATTGCATCCTAAATTCAAAACACCTTACAAAGCCAATATTATCTTGTTTGTATTTGTAGGATTGTTTGCGGCCTTTGTTCCAGGACACGTAGCTGGTGACCTTACCTCTTTTGGTACTTTATTTGCCTTTGTACTAGTAAGTATTGGGGTTTGGGTATTGAGGGTTAAATCTCCAGAATTAGAGCGTCCATTCAAAACCCCATTGGTACCAATTGTATCTTCTTTGGGTGTGATTGTTTGTACTTCTATGATTTTGGTATTGGATTCCACTACCTTAAAAGTGGCATTTGGCTGGATGGCCCTTGGTTTGATTGTTTATTTCCTTTACAGTAAAAAGAGAAGTAAGCTTCAAAATCCAAGTGATATTATTCCAAAAGCTTCTGATTTTGAGAAACACTAATTTGTAGCCTCTTTTATAAAAACGCCTGTCAGCATCAAAACTGACAGGCGTTTTGCTTTACACTTGGCTACTAAGTTGCAATATGCTAATTTTGCCATCCTAATTAACCAAAGCCAAAAGCAATTTATGGGTAGGATATTTGAAGTAAGAAAAGCAACCATGTTTGCCCGTTGGGACAGAATGGCCAAGCAATTCACCAGAATTGGTAAAGAAATTGTGATTGCTGTAAAAGCAAGCGGACCAGACGTATCTACTAACCCAGCCCTACGTAGGTGCTTCCAGAATGCCAAGAGCGTTGGTATGCCCAAGGACCGTGTGGAAGCCGCTATTAAGCGCGCCATGGGTAAGGATACCAGCAACTATGAAGAAATTCTCTATGAAGGATATGCCCCACACGGTGTGGCTTTGCTAGTAGAAACTGCTACCGATAACCACGTTAGAACCGTTGCCAACGTTAAGAGCCATTTCAACAAAGGAAATGGTGCATTGGGTAATAGTGGTGCCGTGAGTTTCCAATTCAAAAAAATGGGAGTTTTCAAATTGAAACCCGAGGGATTGGATATGGATGAATTGGAACTGGAATTAATTGATCATGGTTTGGATGAATTGGGAGAAAGCGCTGATGATGATGGTAATCCTATCTTGGTTTTGCGTTGTGCCTTTGTAGATTTTGGAAACCTACAAAAAGCCATGGAAGACAAGAACCTAAGTCCACTTAGCGCTGAATTAGAATGGATTCCTACCACTACTGTTCCTGTAACTGATGAACAAGCTGAAGACGTTTCTAAATTGATTGAACGTTTGGAGCAGGATGAAGACGTGAACAAGGTCTTCCACAATATGGGTTAAACTTATCACTAGTAATATTGTTAACTTAGAGCCGTTCCGATTATTTGGGACGGCTTTTTTAATGGAAACCCAAGAACACCCAGTCATATTATTTGATGGCGTTTGCAATCTCTGTAACGCAGCCGTGCAATTTGTAATTGCTAGGGATCCTAAACAGCATTTTAGATTTGCCTCTTTGCAAAGTAGTTATGGACAAGCCATTGCGCAAAAAGCGGGTTTGTCAACTACAGATTTGTCTAGCTTTATTTTATATGAAAACGGGGAAGTATTTACCCGCTCTACTGGAGCCCTAAAAACAACAAAGGGACTATCCGGTGGATGGCCCCTTTTGTATGCGTTGATCATTGTCCCTACATTTATCAGAGACGCTGTCTATAATTTCATTGCTAAAAATCGCTATCGCTGGTTTGGCAAAAAGGAATCTTGTTGGGTTCCTACACCTGCATTGAAAGCGCTTTTCTTAGACTAATAGAATAGCCAAATCATGAGCATTATTCGTTGCACATTTCTCTAATCACTTCAATAATTTCTTCTGCATTGGGTTTGCTAAAATAGTCTCCATCGCTACCATAGCCAGGCCTATTAGGCTTGCCCGTAATGGTTCTTGGATTCACGTCTAACCATTTGTAACCACCTTGTTTTTCCATCACCATATTGTACATATAGGCCGATGCTCCACCCGGAACGTCTTCATCTATAAATACAATTCTATTGGTTTTCTTAAGTGATTC
>CAIZMD010000399.1 GCA_903933995.1 uncultured Bacteroidota bacterium | reverse complement strand
TGCAGCCATTATCTGGAACTTAATCACTTGGTGGTTTGGCATTCCATCTAGCTCATCTCATACTTTGATGGGTGGCTTTATTGGTGCGGCTTTGGCCAATGCAGGTGGCTTTAGTGATGGCGGAGTTGATGTAATCAACTATGCTAAAGTGATACCAACTTTCTTATTTATTTTCTTGGCCCCATTAATAGGAATGTTCATAGCATTTTTCATTACCATTTTAATAGTCCATCTCTGTAAACGGTCCAACCCCTATAAAGCAGAGAATTGGTTTAAGCGCTTACAGTTAGTTTCATCAGCTGCTTTTAGTTTGGGACATGGTGGTAACGATGCCCAAAAAGTAATGGGTATTATTGGGGCAGCCATGATTTTTTATCAAAGCAAGTTAGGTGTGAAAATGGATTTCAACCAGTTTGTGAATGAATATGCATGGGTACCTTTTACCAGTTTTCTTTGTATTGGATTGGGTACTATGAGTGGTGGTTGGAAGATTGTAAAGACCATGGGTACCAAGATTACCAAAGTAACGCCACTAGAAGGTGTTGCCGCAGAAACTGCAGGTGCTATCACCTTATTCTTGACTGAACACTTTAAAATACCCGTTTCAACTACCCATACCATTACCGGTTCTATTATTGGGGTAGGAGCCACCAAACGCTTAAGCGCCGTGCGTTGGGGTGTGACCATTAACCTGCTTTGGGCATGGATTATTACTATCCCTATTTCAGCTATTATTGCAGCTATCATTTTCTATATCTTGAAACTATTTATCTGATAAACAGGCTGTTTCACGCATAATTGGATAGTTCAATTTATATTGCACTATATATTCCCTATTATGAGAAAGATCTTGGTTACAGGTGGTTGTGGATTCATAGGATCACACACTATTGTAGATTTATTAGAGAATGGATATGATGTCATTTCAATTGATGACAATTCTAGATCCTCTGCCTTTAGTATTAACGGAATTGAAAAAATTACCGGTAAGAAAGTCAAGAATTACAAGGTAGACCTAAAGAATTTTGATGAGACACAAGCCGTCTTTCAAGAGAATACAGATATTGCTGGTGTGATCCATTTTGCCGCATATAAAGCGGTGGGAGAATCCGTTGCAGCTCCACTACTCTACTTTGAAAACAACCTTTTCTCGCTGATTAATTTATTAAAATGCGTGGAAGAATTTAGTATTCCTCATTTTGTGTTTTCTTCTTCCTGTACCGTTTATGGTAACCCAGATAGCATTCCTGTAACAGAAGCCTTTCCCATTAAAAAGGCCGAATCACCCTATGGTGCTACCAAACAAATGGGAGAAGAAATGCTTACCGATTTTACCAAGAATGGCGCATGTGATGCCATCTTACTTAGATACTTTAATCCAGTAGGGGCACACCCTTCTGCAATCATTGGCGAACTGCCTATTGGCAAGCCTCAGAACCTGGTTCCAGCCATAACCCAAACTGCTATTGGCAAACTGCCAAAAATGAAAGTATTTGATGGGCTATCTGTGCACCACACTCTAAATGAATTATTCCAAACGATTATGAGAAAGGCTAAAAATGAAGACCACTAGAGGGGAAATTTACTTCGTTCGCGAACTGGAGACAGGGTTATTCTCGCCGTTTACGAAAATCGGTCTTATTAGTTACGACAAAGATCGCTCATCCTCGGATCGTCTGCCGGAGCATCAAACAGGCAATCCGAGAAAGCTTGTTATCTCACATTATGTAGTGACTGACTGCGTGAATGCTGTTGAAACATATATGCATCGAAAGTATGCAAGTTTACGAGGGCTAGGTGAGTGGTTCCGATTCGATGAAGCTTTGCTTGCAGAAGCAATAAGTTTTTGTGAGCAGCTTGCTTCAAGGTTTGCTGGTGAAGTCGCAGTACTGGAATTATCCAAAACTCTCAAGGACAGCACCTCGGATGGGATTGTTGTTGAGCCTTCGGACGAGGCAAAGCAATGGTTTAGTAAATATGTTGTCAGCAGTTCCCTGATTCATGAGTGCGACAATTTGGAAGCGATGTATGAAGAGTTGATTCAAGAAGCGGA
>CAIZMD010000398.1 GCA_903933995.1 uncultured Bacteroidota bacterium | reverse complement strand
TCAAACAATGTCAACAGTCTCTACTCGATCATTATTGAACATAAAAAAAGCGTCCCGATTATTTCGGGACGCTTTCCTATTCTTAGTTTGTAAGATTAGAATTTACCGTGTAGGTTATCAAACTCTTTGAACTTAGCGTCAAAGGCATCAAATGCTTTTGCATCTTTACCACGAACGCGATCACGTTTGTATTGGTAAATATTGGCCAAGAAATCTACAGACTTATTAATGATGCTCTTATCAGTAGAATTTCTAGTTGCTTTGTCATTTTCAATTTTGTAGGTCTTCTCTAACCAATCAATTGCTTGATCCAAAGTTTCATTGATTGGTTTCTCCAAATCCTGGTTGGCTTTCAACAAAGGATCAGTTTGTGCCTTGAATTTAGCATCTAGTGCTTTCTTCTTTACTGGATCTTTTTCAGCTGGTTTAGTAGCATTGATGGTTTGTACCGCTTTAATATTAGCAGCAACTTTGTCATCCAATAATCCAAAATTGTTGTAATAGATTACCCCAATATTGAAAGATGCAATGGCATTACTTGGGTTTTTGGCAAATGCTTTTTTGTATGCCTCAACGCCTTTTTTCTCGTAAGCATCTAATTTGGTGCTATCGTATTTGTCTTTCTCTTTGTTATCGTGTTTTACATTTACAAAGATTTCACCAAACTGTAAATACTGCATTTCATTAAAACTACCTGCCGCATCCGCCTTATCATAGAATGATTCTTTCTCAGCCAAACTGAAATTTCTATCTATATATTCAATTTCAAAATCATCCCAGTTTTCTTTGGGATAAACCTGTTTAGCAAGGGCAACATATTTTCTAAATAAGTCCTCCTTTTTCTCATTCATATAAGTGATAACCAGATATTTATAAATATCTACGAATCCCTCTCCACCAACTTTAGCTTCTGCCAAGCGAGCATAATATTTACAAGCATCAGGTCCTTTTTGGGCATTCTGTGAAGAATAACCAGCATACAATAATGAAGTTGTATCAAAAGCCATGTTCTGATCCTTGGTCATTTTGTTTTGGAAAAGGATATCGCTATAAGTAACGGCATATCCAAAATAGGAACTGGCAGAATCCCATTTTTTCTCGTTAAAGGCGCGGATACCGTTATTATAACCATAGGAATACATGTCAAAAATGCCATCATTACCCTTGTCTTTTACCATGGCCCAAGCTGGATCCAATGTTACTAATTTTTGGAAAGCTGCATCTGCGTCTTGAATAGCTGTTGGATATTTAGGAGCAGTTTTGGCTTCCTTACCCAGGTTGGCGTAGATTCTGGAACGATAGTACCAGTATTCTGTTTTGGCCAAAGCCTTAGGGTCAGCACTCATTTTGTCCAATTCAACTTTGGCATCTTCCATCTTGTTTAAAACAAGAACGGTGTTTACTTTTTTAAAATCCTGCGCCTTGCTACCCAATGTGGCAACTGCGATCATGGAAAGCAATAGTAGCTTCTTCATAAAAGGAGGGTTTGTTATTGATTTTCAGTTGGTTGTGTATCGTTATCTAAATTTTCAGTGGAATTATCTTCTGGTGCATCTGTACCAGTTTCAGTGGCTGCTTCCTCCGCATTTTCACCTTCCAAAACACCTTCCACTTCTGGTTCGTCTTGGTCTTCAATTTGTGAAATTGCAGCTATTTCATCGCCTTCATCTAGTCTGATCAGTTTCACACCCTGAGTAGCTCTTCCAGCTTCTCGAATGCTTTGAATACCAGTTCTGATGGTAATACCAGACTTACAAGTGATGATCAAATCTTCTTTCTCAGTCACGTATAAGATACCAACTAGTCCACCGGTTTTCTCGGTAACATTGATGGTTTTTACACCCTTGCCACCCCTATTGGTAATTCTGTA
>CAIZMD010000397.1 GCA_903933995.1 uncultured Bacteroidota bacterium | reverse complement strand
TATCCAGGCGCAATGATGATCTGCGTTTTGGTAATTAACTGAGTTAGTTGTTGCCTTTGCATCCACTGAAGCAATGATGCTAAAGCGATGCTCGCAGAAATTGCCTCATTTCTTTCATATGGATCCCACTGATGCACGGTTAAATTGGACAAACTAATTGTAGGATTGGCCATGGTCTTTAAACCCAACCAGTACAAACTTTCTAGGGTTCGCATAGAAGTGGTTCCCACTGGAACTATCGGATCGCTCAAGCGGCTCAGCAAATTTTCAATAAAAGCATCTGACACGTCAATAAATTCTGCGTGCATCTCGTGGTCTTCCATCGCGTCAGCTTTAACCGGCTTAAAAGTTCCAGCGCCAACATGCAGGGTTACAAAATCCTTTGTAATTCCTTTTGCTGCAAGACTTGCAAAAACGCCTTCTGTAAAATGCAATCCAGCAGTGGGCGCCGCAACAGAACCATCGTGTTTGGCATAAACGGTTTGATAACGCTCAGCATCAGTTTGAACCGCAACCCTATTCAAATAAGGCGGAAGTGGAATCAAACCCGCAATATGCAATAGCTCGGCAAAACTCATTTGGGTATTGCTCCAACTAAACTCTATTAAATAGGCTTCAGCACCTTGGGCCACGCGGCGGGCTTTGAGCGTAATGGCTTGTCCATGATCAATGATGGTTTTCTCTAAAAACACCTCCTTCCATTTTTTTGCCCCACCTACCAGGCATTTCCAATGCACCTTACCTTTTTGTAGCATGGCCGATGTGATATCGGGGTAAATGGAATCAGGCTCCAAGCAAAATAATTCAATGACCCCACCGGTTGGTTTTTGGAACAGAATCCGAGCTTCTACCACCTTGGTATTATTAAAGACCAGAAAACTGTTGGCGGGTAAGTGATTGGCCAAGTTCCGGTATTGATCTATTTGATATGCCTGTTGAGTGCTTGTTGAACTTGTTTCTAAGTCAGGTACTGCATGAGATACTTGAGTAGGTGCCTGATTGGCAATCAGCAATTTGCTTTGGTCCCTGTTTTCAAGGGGAAATTTGGCTATCCGTTCATCGGGCAACTCATAACTATAGTCCTTGATCTGTATTTTCTTTACCTGCTCCGCTAACATGGCGTGAAGTTAAATCTGGCCTACCACTTTTTACCACAATTGGGCTAAAATTGACCCCAAACCACCCAAAATTTTGTTTTTGCCCCTTGGTTTCCGCCATTTTCAGTTTGACTTGGGAACAGAATTTTTTAAAAAATGGGCATCGCGCAGCCAAAAATTCTTTCATTATCATGGCAAAATTGGCTGATTTTACCCCAAAATGCCTCAAGAATGCCCTGTTTTAGGCTAATTCACGGGTTATCCACAGCTATTCACATCCTATTCACCTCACTATTGAACAATATTGGCTGTAACCTTTTGCTAGCATGGCTTTGAAGCCACTCAGACTTGTGGATAAATACAAACGCTTTAAATGGCGATTTAAAGTGGGAAAAAGTGTTATTTTGTGTCAACAAGTGGTAAAAAATAGAAAACTTACTCACAAATGCAAGGATTTCACGGAGAATAT
>CAIZMD010000396.1 GCA_903933995.1 uncultured Bacteroidota bacterium | reverse complement strand
GCAGACAATTTGAGTACGCTTCTTGCCGTATCGCAACCAATTTTCTTGAACTCGTCAATGATCCAAGTTTCAATTTCATCGCTAAATTCTTCCAAATCAATATCAAATTCATCAACCACTTCTTCGTCTTCACGGAACACGTCAATCTCATAGCCTGTAAGCTCACAAGCCAATTTGATGTTCACCCCGCGGCGTCCAATGGCAAGAGAAACCTGGTCTGCTTTCAGATATACTTCAGCGTGCTTTTTCTCATTATCCAACTCCAAATAACTGATTTTAGCCGGCGTTAATGAACGCTGAATCAACAATTGGATATTGGTGGTAAAATTGATTACGTCTATATTCTCATTCTTCAATTCACGAACAATTCCGTGAATACGGCTTCCCTTCATACCAACGCAAGCACCTACTGGGTCAATCCTATCGTCGTAAGACTCAACCGCTACTTTGGCTCTTTCACCTGGGTCACGTACAATTTTCTTGATAGCAATTAAACCGTCAAAAATTTCAGGAACCTCAATTTCTAACAATTTAGACAAGAACAATGGACTAGTCCTAGACAGGATAATCACTGGTGAGTTGTTTTTCAGGTCAACCCTAGCAACAACGGCACGAATGTTTTCGCCTTTTTTGAAATAGTCTTGTGGAATCTGCTCAGATTTAGGCAGGATCAGCTCATTGCTTTCTTCATCCAGCAATAAAACCTCTTTTTTCCATACCTGGTATACTTCTGCACTAATGATATCGCCCACGCGATCACCATATTTCTTGATCAATGCATTCTTTTTCAGGTCACTGATGCGGCTAGCCAATGTTTGTTTGGCGGCCAAAATGGCCCTGCGACCAAAATCAAGGATATCTACCTCTTCATATAATTCTTCACCTACTTCAAAATCCGGTTCAATTTTTACGGCTTCTGTATAACCTACTTCTGCCAAAGGATCCAAGACTTCTCCATCATCCACAATCATCCTTCTACGAATAATTTCCAAGTCACCTTTTTCAGCGTTGACGATTACGTCAAAGTTCTCGTCACTACCAAACTTCTTGCGCAACAAGGTTTTGAACACGTCTTCTACCACTTTCATCATCGTGGGACGGTCAATGCTCTCTGCGTCTTTGAATTCTTGGAATGCCTCAATCAGGTTGATACTAGCCATAACTTAATTTTTTTTTCGATCTGCAGACCCTGTCTGCAACTGATTAAAATTTAATTTGAACGGTTGTTGTTTTGATATTATTGAAAGGAATCAACAATTGTTGTGTAATTGCCTTCTTTCCCTTACCCTCTGTGGTTTCTAGCAAAATGTCTGCCTCTGTTACAGCCACCAATTTCCCCTCTTTTGTGGTACCATCTAGAAATAGAATTTCTAGTGATCTTCCCATATTGCGGTGGTATTGTCTGTTAAATAAAAGTGGCTCTCCAATGCCAGGAGAAGATACTTCTAGTGAGAATTCCCCCTCTGGGTACCATCCCTTTTCTTCTATGAGCTTGTAGAGCTGACGATTGAATTTTACGCATTTTTCAATGGAAATTCCCTCGTCCCCATCCATAAACACTTTGATATTATTGGTGGGTTTAATTTTCAGGCTCACCAGAAAATAAGAAGGTTCCTCAACCAATAATTGGTTGATGAGTGCTTCTATCTGTTGTACTTGTGCATCCATTACTTCAGGTATGTAAAAAGGAGAAGGGAACGGTAGCCGTTCCCTTCTGTTGATCATTTCCATTGCAAATATAGCGCAAACAGCGCCAATCATCCAAATTTGTCTTTGTCCTGCGCGGTTGGGTCTTTATCTTTACTCCATTATGCTTAAGTTTATTGTCATAGGATTGATAGTTTATGGGATTTACAAATTGGTCTTTGAATTTGTGATCCCAGTTAGCAAAGCAAGTAACCAAATGCGTGAAAAAATCCAGCAAATGCAGGAACAACAACGTTTTCAGCAGGAACAAGCGCGTGCTCAAGCACAGGCCCAAGCCAAAGCTGAGCCAGTTGCTAGCTCAAAAACCGCCTCTACAGATAAGGATTATATAGAATTTGAAGAAATCAAGCCTTAAAGATCCAAATCTGGTAAGGTTTGGGGCCATACCAAATGATGGGCTAACATGCCAGCTTCCCTTGCTGCTTCTACGTTTTTAATGGTATCGTCTATAAATAAGGTTTCGCTAGCTTTTAAACCCTGTTCGGCAAGTATGTGTAAAAATGGAGCCAGATCCGGTTTGCGCATGCCTAAATGCTGGGAATAATAGGCTTTTATAAAATAGCTGTCAAAGTCATCCCTTCCTGTTAGTTCCTTGTACACACCGTGAAAAGCATCATGGTGAATTTGATTGGTATTAGAAAAAAGAAAGATTTGATACTTTTCTTTAATTACATCTAACCAAGTTAGGGTTGGCAATCTAAAGTCTAGTAAAAGGGCATTCCAAGCCGTTATAATCTGCTCATTGGTCAAAGGAACCCCAGATGCAGCCCTAAAAGCCTCACAAAATTCCTGTTCTGACAAGCCCCCCGTTTCTAATTGAATAAATAAGTCATTGGCATGGTGCTGGGTAAACATTTCATGAAAGCCATTAACCCCTAATTCCTTAAAGGCTGATTCTGTTTTGGCAAAATCAATATTAAACAATACCCCACCTAAATCAAAGATGATGTTCTTAACGCCGGAAAAATCCTGATGAGCCGCCATATTATTTGTTCAGTTTTGCTTGAATG
>CAIZMD010000395.1 GCA_903933995.1 uncultured Bacteroidota bacterium | reverse complement strand
GTCAGCGTAAAACCTTGGTAAGTACCGGTGATAGAAGCGCCAAAATCAGAACCTATAACTGGCCACAGGGTAGGGTTACTGATCACCGTATTGGTCTTACTTCTTATAATTTAGACGCCGTAATTGGAGGAGAGATTGAAGACTTTATTGAGGCATTGCAAATGGCAGAAAATGCCGAAAAAATGCTCAACCAATAATTTTTTATTGTAGTTTGGTTGAACAAAACAATCCTATGTCATCCAAAGTCCTGCTTCTTGCACTGGTTTTTTCTTGTCTGTTTGCCAATGCGCAATCTCAAGTAAGTGTTAATGGCGGTCAAAATTTGCAAGCCCTTAATGGCGCTCCCTTGACCCCAGAAAAAGTAATGGAATTACAGGGTAGTTATTTCTTTAGCGATGATTTTTTGCCCGCTACCTTGGTAGATGCCAGTGGCAAGGAATACAAGGACAAGAAAATCAAATTCAACCTCAAGTCCAATATCATTTATTATACTGATTGGGATGGTAAGCTCATGCAAACCACTTCAGATATTAGAAAACTGATTATCACTGAGCCAGATAAAACAACGGTTTTTGAAAATTTCTTTCCTTCTATAGATGGACTTGACGCAGGGACTTATTATAAAGTGATCATCAACGGGTCGGCTAAACTTTTGTTGAGTACCCAATTCTCAGAAGTGGAATACAAGGAGTTCAATAGTGCGGTTACTACCAAGCGCGTTGACAAAGTGTACCAATTATATGGTGCTGCTAATGGAAGCATTAAAAAGTTAACCAAGGGTGAAGTAGAACTATTGGAATTGCTCAAAGACAAGTCTACAGAGCTTGCTGCATTTATCAAACAGAATAGCCTTAAATGCAGAAAACAGTCTGACTATGAGACTGTTTTCAACTATTATAATGGCTTAAAAAAGTAGGCTAGTTATTTTTCACGCTATCGGCTTCAGCCTTGAGTTTGAGTTCCCATTCCCAAGCTGTTTTCATCATCTCTTTAATACCATATTTGATATTCCAGCCTAGCTTGTTCACGGCCTTATCATTGTTGGCATAAATAGCAATCACATCACCAGAGCGTCTAGGCGCTATTTCATAATTGAGTTTTACCCCGCTTACTTCTTCAAATGTTTGAATGGCTTCTAAAACAGTTACGCCAAAGCCAGTACCTAAATTGAAGATATCGCATGGTCCCTCGTTTTTGGCATTTTCCAGATATTGAATGGCCAAGGTATGCGCGTGCGCGATGTCACAAACATGAATATAGTCTCTGATACAACTACCGTCTCTAGTATCATAGTCATTACCAAATACTTTCATTTTTGGCAATTTGCCAATGGCAGTTTGGGTAATGGCTGGAACCAGGTTCTGAGGCTTGCCAATGGGCAGTTCTCCAATGATAGCAGAAGGGTGTGCCCCTACTGGATTAAAGTATCTAAGTAAGATGGCATCACATGCGCCATTCTTGGTAAAATCGGTGAGCATTTCTTCTCCCATTTGTTTGGTAGCACCATAGGGTGATTCTGCTTTCTTAATAGGAAAAGCTTCTGTAACTGGAATGCTATCAGGGTTACCATAAACAGTGCAAGAAGAAGAAAACACAAAATGAGGAATACTAAATTCTTCTACGCATTTTAATAAATTAATCAGCGAGAAAAGGTTGTTTTCAAAGTAGAGTAGTGGAGCTGCTACTGATTCTCCCACCGCTTTATATGCGGCAAAATGGATCACACCAGCAATATCTGTATTCTCTTGAAAGACGGCTTGTGTCT
>CAIZMD010000394.1 GCA_903933995.1 uncultured Bacteroidota bacterium | reverse complement strand
TGCTATGGCTGTTGTATTTTCTTTGCTGATTGCAACCGTGTATGGCAAACGCTTGATCATGTTGTTGAAAAAACACCAGATTGGAGAATCAGTGCGTGAGTTGGGTTTGGCTGGTGAACAACAAAAGAAAGGTACTCCAACCATGGGTGGGATTATCATCTTGGTGAGCATCTTAATTCCTACTCTGTTATTTGCCAATTTAGACAAAGTCTATATCCGATTGATGGTGCTTTGTACCGTTTGGTTGGGGATCATTGGTTTCTTAGATGACCTCTTTAAAATTCGTGCACGCAAAGCTGCCCAAAGCAAGGGAGAAGCATACAAGAAAAAAGACAGCGATGGATTGGCCGGTTTGTCAAAGATTATTGGACAGGTTGGTTTGGGTGCCATCATTGGACTAACACTTTACTTCAGCAATGCAGTAACAGTAGAAAGAGAAGTGATCACTAGCCCGCAAGCGCAATTACAAAAAGGTGAAAGACTTGCAAAAGACAGTAACATTTTCGTTAGAAATATCAACGGAGTTGAAAAGCGATTTGTAAAAGTAAAAACACCCATCACCACAATCCCATTTGTAAAAAATCACGAATTCAATTATAGCAGACTACTTACTTGGATTGGTCCTGGTGCCGAAAAATTTACCTGGGTGATCTATGTATTGATTGTGATTTTTATTGTAACAGCTGTTTCTAACGGTTCTAACCTAACAGATGGCTTAGATGGTTTGGCGGCGGGGGTAAGTGCCATTATTGGAGCGGGTATTGGTGTCTTTGTATACGTGAGTGGTAACTATGTCTTTGCCGATTATTTTGACGTCATGTATATTCCCAACCTAGGTGAGCTATCCATTTTTGTGGGCGCATTTGTTGGGGCCTGTATTGGATTCCTTTGGTACAATGCCTATCCTGCGCAAGTGTTTATGGGCGATACCGGTAGCCTAGCACTGGGTGGCATTATTGCTTCACTAGCCTTTATTGTTCGTAAAGAATTGATGATCCCCATTTTCTGCGGCGTATTCTTAATTGAAGATTTGAGTGTGATTATTCAAGTGGGTTATTTCAAATACACCAAGAAAAAATATGGAGAGGGTAGAAGGGTATTCTTAATGAGCCCACTACACCACCACTATCAGAAAAAAGGATTTCACGAGAATAAGATAGCATTTAGGTTCTGGATCATCACCATCCTCTTGGTCGTAGCAAGTATAGTTACGCTGAAAATTAGGTAAAAGTGAAGAGTAAAGAATGCGGAAGAACTGGAACTAGAATGATTTAAAGTAGAAAGAAAGAATAGTATGAACACAAATAGCAAACAACACAGACTAGTGATACTTGGCTCGGGAGAGAGCGGGGTAGGAGCTGCTTTGTTGGGTAAACAAAAAGGCTATGAAGTGTTTGTAAGTGATGGAGGAAAGATCAAAGACGGTTATAAAAAAGAACTAGAAGCAGCAGGGATTGCTTTTGAAGAAGGTGGTCATACAGAAGCGTTGATTTTAAATGCAGATGAGGTTTGTAAGAGCCCGGGGATTCCTGAGAAAGCGGAGATGGTGAAAAAGATTCGTGCTAAAGGAATTCAGGTAATCAGTGAGATTGAATTGGCTTATCGTTTTAAAGGAGATAGCAAAATCATCGCCATTACAGGAAGCAATGGTAAGAGCACTACTACCTCTCTGATCTATCATATCTGTATCACGGCTGGTTTAGACGCGGCGCTAGTGGGCAATATTGGATACAGTTTTGCCAAACAAATAGCTGAAGCTCCCAAAGCTTGGTATATAGCTGAGATTAGTTCTTTTCAATTAGATGACATAATAACCTTTAGAC
>CAIZMD010000393.1 GCA_903933995.1 uncultured Bacteroidota bacterium | reverse complement strand
TTGAATATATGCGGCGTTTAAAATAGTATTGGCTAGATAGCGATACAAATTACCTTTAATGGCATCAAAAGCTAATAAAGTACTAGTTGCTGAACCGTCTCCAAAATTTGAAGGGTTGAATACTGTTTCAGGTCCTTGCAATCTTAAAGCTGCGTTGTCTCTAGGAAGATAGATTGAGAAAGGTTTTGCGTCAAACAAACGATCTTTTACTTGCAATAAATAACCGCCTTTTAATGTTTGATTAGCACCCAATGCTTTAAAAGTATAAGCCAAATCAACACCACCAGAATAGATATAATCGCTTAGATTTTGGTAGAAGCGGTTACCACTTTTTTGTGATAATACATTTGATAATAATAAAGTATAAGGATTAGTAGCAACTGAATTGTTTTTCAGATAGTACAACCTGCGTTGATCAGGAACATAACCATCTAATAAAGTAAATGAACCATTCCATTTCAACTTCAATTTGTTTGGAAGCAAATTGTGCTCACCGCTAATTTGGTTGTTCCAAAAAGTGTTTTGTTTAAAAGCAAGTTCATATCCTTTGGTACTATCTAATAAAGTATTACCATTACCCTCTACACCAGTTCTGATAGTTGTATAGTCACTAGAGTTAATATTGAATAAGGTTTTGTAAGAAATCTTATTATTATTATCAAACTGATAAGTAAGATTGCCCAATGCACCCCAAAGTACATCAGTAGTATACCTATCATCACTAAAATCAAAGTCTGGTGTATAGGTTCCATTTCCAATAAAGTTGAAACCGCTATTGGTACCTTTTACCAATTTGCCAGTTTTGTTATAGGTTAGGCCAAAAATACCACCCAACTTACTAGTCTTTCCAGTGTTGGCAGTAAAACCACCACTCATTTGAAATTGGCCATTGAATCTATTCAATCCATTGTCTGTGAAAGTATTCCAATTGGTTCCAAACTGTTTGCCCATATTGGCTTTGTCTTGAGCACTTAAAGCGTCAAATGAACTTTTATTGGTATAAGAACCAGGCAATGACCTTGTTCCATCATCAATACCTAAATAGTCTGTTTTACCACCTTGATAGGTTTTAAAATCTTGACCAATGGTTTGAAGATTCACACCTGTACCAACTTGAATATTAAAGAAATTTTTAGAAGGGATATCCCTTGTATTTACTTGAATCAATCCACCTGCCCACTCTCCTGGTAATTCAGGAACAAAAGCTTTGTTGATGATGATATTATCAATCATGTTAGATGGAATCAAATCAAATGAGAAGGCCTTTCTATCTGGCTCTGTGCTACCTAACTGAACACCATTTAACATAGCAAGGTTATATCTTTCGGCCAATCCTCTTACAATCAAGAATTTACCATCTTGGATACTGGCTCCTGGGGTACGTTTTAAAACTTCTCCGGTGTTTTTATCAGGAGATCTTCTAATGGCTTCTGCTGAGATCACAGAAGCTACGGTATTGGTATTTTTCTGAAAAGAAATTAAGGCAGATACGGTTTCACCTTTTGCCGTGCCACCCCTTGCAGAACTTTTCACGGTAACTGCTTCTAAAGCCTTACCAGATTCTTCTAATAATACGTTTACAAAATCTTCGCCGCCTGCTTTTGAAACACTCAAATCATTTACCGCCTTGTCTTTATATCCAATATAAGATAAAACAATGCTGAATTTCTTACCTGCGTCTACATTAATGCTAAACCTACCATCAATATCAGTTTTGGTAGTTCCATTGATCTCACCTGAAATTTTAATGGTAACACCTGCCAAACCTTCATTTCTTGAATTGGTTACCTTACCAGAAACCTTGGATTTTTGAGCAAATCCCGTTAACGCTACAAAAAGAAAAAATATTACTGCTACAAATTGCTTCACTGGGTGATAGTTTAATGCTGCAAAACTACCCGCGCTATGTTAAGGAATTGTTACCCCAATGTTACCGAAGCATGAATTATGTGAAATGAAATAACACTATATTTATTTAGATTTTGAATATATGATGGACACGCATTTACACCACGACCACGTTGAAAAACACCTAAAAAGTTCAGAAACCATTACGGATATTGTCATTGGCATGTCCGATGGTTTAACTGTTCCCTTTGCCCTTGCTGCCGGTTTAAGTGGGGCAGTTAAAGACGTTCATTTAATTGTTATTGCGGGGATTGCTGAAATAGCTGCGGGTTCCATCGCCATGGGCCTAGGGGGCTATTTGGCTGGAAAAACCGAACAGGAGCACTATGCTAGTGAGTTAAAAAGAGAATATGATGAGATTGAAGAATTACCCCATGTAGAAAGAGAAGAAGTGCGTGTGTTTTTTGAGGGATTGGGCTTAAGCAGACATTTACAAGAAGAAGCCACAGAAGAATTAATCAAAGACAAAGATCGTTGGGCCAATTTTATGATGAAACACGAATTAGGCTTAGAAGAACCCGATCCCAAGCGGGCCCGCAAGAGCGCTTTTAATATTGGTGCCTCTTACATAATAGGTGGTATGATTCCACTTAGTCCTTACTTTTTTGTTGACGATGGCATTAGTGGCTTAAAGTATTCTGCCATGGTTACCCTAGCCTGTTTGTTTGTATTTGGTTTTCTCAAAAGCAAACTTACGGGTACTCCTCCTTTAAAAGGTGCTTTAAAAGTTACTGTCATTGGTGCATTGGCTGCAGGCTGTGCATTTGCCATTGCCAAGTTAATAGAAGGTTAATTGCATCCAGCATACTGATAGTTAAGGGGTTAAAACTGCCTAATTACCGATTGCGTAAGTAGACTATTGACGATTGCGCTAATTTCGTTTTAAGCAAATCAAATGCGTAAGATGAAAAAGCTCCTAACTGTACTATTGGGCATAGCTGTGTTTGTTTCCAGCTATGCAAAAACTTCTGAAGAGCCCGTAAAAAGCAAGAAAAATGGGGCTTTCTTAGTGTCTAACTATGAAAATGTATTGTGCACTTCCATGGAATTAAAAGTATTCACTAGCTCTGAACAAAAAGCAGCAATAGCAGAAGCAGCAGCCCTAGCTGAGATTACAAGACTTAGTAAAATCCTAAGTGGTTATGACCCATCGTCTGAGTTTAGCAAATGGATGCAAACCAATAACCAAGCAATTGCGGTGAGCAAGGATTTGTTTCAGGTATTATCTTTATACGACCAATGGCGTAATCAAACTAATGGTGCTTTAAATGCATCGGCCGAAGCCATTAACCAAGTTTGGAAAACTGCTGCAACTAATGCTGTTCTTCCAACACCAATAGCTATTCAAAATGCGGTGACTATTGCCAATCAACAACACTGGTCATTAGATGCCAATCAACAAACCGCAACCCATTTGAGTAATAGTGCTTTAAAATTCAATTCCTTTACTAAGAGCTATATTATTGAAGCAGCTGCAAATGCTGTTATGAAAGCTGCGCAGGTTGAAGGACTGATTTTAAATATTGGTGGCGATATAGTGATCAAGGGAAATATAGTAGAAGCGGTGCGTATTAGCCATCCAAGTGCTGATGCTGAAAATGCCGCCCCCATGGCTACCATTCAAGTGGGCGCTGGTGCCATTGCAACCAGTGGTAATTATAGAAGAGGAGAAATGATTGCTGGTCAATGGTACTCTCATATTGTGGATCCAAGAAATGGTCAACCCGCTAACCAAATTATCAGTGCTACTGTTGTTGCTCCTAATGCCACAGACGCTGGCGCTTTGGCTACTGCATTCAATGTATTAACTCCTGCAGAATCCATGGCACTTGCCGCTGGTTTACCCGGTGTTGATTATTTGATTCTAACCAGAGATGGACAAAAGTTTGAAAGTGCCAATTGGAAAGAATTACAAATTGCAACTGGAATTGCTGAGACTAAGGATCTGGCCAATACAGAAAAAGAATGGAAAAATGAAGTAGTCATCAACTTAGAATTGATGCAACAAGCCGGTTTTGCCAAAAGACCATTTGCAGCCATTTGGGTAGAAGACGCTGAGAAGAAAACGGTGAAGACCATTGCACTTTG
>CAIZMD010000392.1 GCA_903933995.1 uncultured Bacteroidota bacterium | reverse complement strand
GTCTCCGTTTTTTTAGACCAGATGATCTTGCGGTGGAAGTAATCAAAGGCTTGGTTGCTACCATGCCCCAATTAGATCCCAAAAGAGTAGACGATGTAATAGTTGGCAATGCCGTACCTGAAGCCGAACAAGGTTTGCAATTTGGTAGAATCATTTCTGCCAAAGCATTGGGTATAGACGTAGCTGGTTTTACCATTAATAGATATTGTGCAAGTGGTTTGGAAAGTATTGCACTAGCTACTGCCAAGATTAGGTCTGGCATGGCAGAATGTATTATTGCAGGTGGTACTGAAAGTATGAGTTTGGTTCCTACCGCAGGTTGGAAAACAGTTCCTTCTTATTCCATTGCCAAAGACGAACCCGATTATTATTTGAGTATGGGTCTTACTGCTGAAGCAGTTGCCAAAGAATTTAATATTAATAGAGAAGACCAAGATCAGTTTGCAGTTGGCTCACACCAAAAAGCAGCCAATGCTATTCAATCAGGTTATTTTAAATCTGGTATTATTCCTATTACCGTAGAAGAAACCTATGTAAATGAGAAGGGTAAAAAAGCCACTCGTTCTTATGTGGTTGATACTGATGATGGCGTTAGAGCCGATACCAATGCTACCGTATTAGCCAAACTAAAACCTGCTTTTGCAGTAGGTGGTTCTGTTACTGCGGGTAACTCCTCACAAACCAGTGATGGTGCGGCTTTTGTTGTTGTCATGAGTGAGCGTATGATAGTGGAATTGGGATTAAAACCAATTGGACGTTTGGTAAATGTGGCTTCAGCTGGGGTACACCCAAGAATCATGGGAATTGGACCAATAGCAGCCATTCCAAAAGTGCTCAAACAAGCAGGAATGAACCTGGCCGATATTAACTTGATTGAACTTAATGAAGCATTTGCATCTCAATCCTTGGCTGTGATTCGTGAACTGGGATTGAACCAAGAAATTGTGAACATCAATGGTGGTGCCATAGCCCTTGGACACCCCTTGGGTTGCACCGGATGTAAGCTAACTGTACAGGTGCTCAATGACTTAAAAAGACTCAATAAAAAATACGGAATGGTTTCTGCCTGTGTTGGAGGTGGACAAGGCATTGCCGGAATTATTGAAAATATAGACTAATCTAGCAATACAGTATCTGTGATCCCCCGCCAACCGCGGGGGATTTCTTTTTATACGCTTTTATTACTGATTAAAGTCATTGTTTTCGTGGGTAAGTAGCAGTAGCTTCATACTGTCAAATTCTTGCTTTCATCCTTAAAATAAGCGCCATGAAAACCATATTAGTACCCACCGATTTTTCCGATACCGCCATGAATGCAGCGGCTTATGCTTTGCCGTTGGCCAAACAATTGGGCATGGATAGGATTGTGTTGTACAATGCGTATCAGGCGCCAGTAAGTGTGGATCCCATGGTGCCAACGGTACAATTGTTAGACATGGATCTCATGAAAAAAAGCAGTGAAGAAGGCCTGGCCGATTTTAAAGCCAAATTGCAGCAACAACCCGATGGAGATGTACCCATTGATACTTTTAGCGAATACAATGTACTTACTGGAGGCATTAATGATTTGAGCAAAGCCGTTCAGGCAGGATTAATTGTCATGGGGATTACTGGTGGTGGTGCTATGACAGAAACACTGATAGGAAGTAATGCCGTAAGCGTCTCTTTACACTCTCATATTCCCGTTGTGATTGTTCCACCAGATGCTAGTTTCAAAAAAATCAATAGGGTATTATTAGCCTGCGATTTTAAACAAGTATTGGCTACTACACCTATTCAACCCTTGAAAGCATTATTGGATGGCACAGCTACAAAATTGCATGTGTTACACGTAAATACACCCAATGAAAAAGCCATTGATCTTTCTTTTGAGAACATGGTATTGGATGGTTTGCTTAAGACCTATCAACCCGAATACCATTTTGTAAACAACGATTCTTTCACAGACGGCATCAATCATTTTGCAGACAATAACCAAATAGACTTAATCATCACCATGCCTAAAAAACACGGATTCTTTGAAAGCCTATTCAAAAAAAGCCACACCAAAAAATTAGCTTTTCATAGTCATCTGCCACTCATGGTCATGCATGAGTAAGCACTAAAAGAAAGATCAACTAGGACAAGTACTTTCCTACAATTGGAACCCTTCTTCCAACCCCAAATGCCTTTGGCGATACGCGGATAATGGGACAGAATTGATTTCGTTTGTACTCATTGGTGTTCACCATTTTCAACGTACGGTCTACCAGTGCTGCGTCAAAACCAAGTGCTTTGATTTCAGCGGGTCCTTGTCGTTTCTCAATATATTGATACAGGATTTGATCCAGTACAGCATAGTCTGGCAGTGAGTCGCTGTCTTTTTGATTGGGTCTCAATTCAGCGCTAGGTGCTTTTTCAATGATATTAATAGGAATGATTTCTTTGTTGCGATTTATATACCTAGTTAGTGCATAGACCTGCAATTTGTAACAATCGCCTAGCACGCCAAGACCTCCGGCCATGTCACCGTATAGTGTGCCATAACCTGTAGAGAGTTCACTTTTGTTTGAAGTGTTTAGCAAAATGTAGCCAAATTTATTTGAGATGGCCATGAGTAAATTACCTCTGCTACGGCTTTGAATATTTTCTTCTGCCAATGAAAAAGGCAGGTCATGAAACAAGGGTTTTAGGGTATGCAAAAAGCTTTCATACACATCATTGATCCGAATAATATCGTAAGGGTTCTCCAAGTTTTTGCTGAGTGCTACTGCATCGTCTACTGAATGTTCTGTGCTATAGGGCGATGGCATAAGAATGGCGCGCACATTGTCTTTTCCTAATGCATCACAAGCAAGTGCTAGGGTTACTGCGGAATCAATGCCACCAGATGAACCTAGGATGGCTTTGGTGAATCCCATTTTTTGAAAATAGTCTCGAATACCCAAAATCAAAGCATCATAGACCTGTGCAATATTTAATTCGGGTTC
>CAIZMD010000391.1 GCA_903933995.1 uncultured Bacteroidota bacterium | reverse complement strand
TATGAAACGGCTTCTAACCTTATAAAGACCCCGGAATATTCTGTGCAAAACCTGTTGCGCAAAATGAATGTGGCCTTGGTTTGTACAACGGATGACCCCGTTGATGACCTTAGGTACCACAAACAATTAAAAGAACAGGGTTTTGAAATTCCTATTCTTCCAGCATTTAGACCAGACAATGCCATGAATGTGGTGAATCCCGAGCAGTTTAACAACTACTTACAAAAACTGCAAGCCAGTACCAATATTTCTATTTCTTCTTTTGATGACTATCTCTATGCTTTGCAAAACAGACACGACTTTTTTGCGGAAGCTGGTTGTGCTGTGTCTGATCATGGTTTGGAAGAAATTTATGCTGAAGATTTTACAGGTTCAGAAATTGATAGCATTTTCAACAAGATTCATTCTGGTAAAGCATTGAATGAAACCGAGCAGTTGAAATTCAAATCAGCCATGCTCTTGCATTTTGCAGAATGGGATCATGAAAAAGGCTGGGTGCAACAGTTTCACTTAGGCGCTTTGAGAAATAACAATGCTAGAATGATGCAGCAATTGGGGCCTGACACAGGATGGGATTCCATTGGTGATTTTCAACAAGGAAGGGCATTGGCTAAATTCTTGAACAAATTAGATACCGGCAACACTTTGGCCAAAACCATTTTGTACAACCTGAATCCAGCCGACAATGAATTAATGGCTACCATGATTGGTAACTTCAATGACGGGTCTAGCGCAGGGAAAATTCAATATGGTTCAGCTTGGTGGTTCTTGGATCAGAAAGACGGTATGGTGAAGCAAATGAATGCGCTTTCTAATATGGGATTGTTGAGCCGATTTGTAGGTATGTTAACTGATTCCAGAAGTTTCTTATCTTTCCCAAGACATGAATATTTTAGAAGGTTGTTGTGCAATTTGTTTGGATCAGAAATTGAGAATGGAGAATTGCCCAACGATATTGAATGGGTGGGTTCCGTGATTCAAGATATCTGTTATAGAAATGCACAGAACTATTTTGGGTGGAAGGATATTACCCCAACAGTGTAAACACGCAAACGATAACGTAAATATTCTTTTCAAAAGCTCTCTTCTGAGGGCTTTTGAGCTTTATAGAGATTAACTTTACACCTACTAGTATTAATGGATTAAATTTAAGCTATGTTAACACCATCATTATTTGAATTAAAGGGTAAAATAGCCCTTGTAACGGGTTGTAATAAGGGAATTGGAAAAGCCATGGCTATTGCTTTGGCAGAGGCTGGGGCCGATATTATTGGCGTATCTGGGTCGCTGGCAGCAAGTGGCAGTGAGATTGAATTAGCCGTAACAGCATTGGGTAGAAAATTTTATTCCTACCAAGCCAATTTGAGTGAAAGGACGGCACTTTTAGCATTTGTAGAAAAAGTACAATCATCGCATCCCGTAATTGATATCTTGATTAACAATGCCGGAACTATCATGCGTAAACCTGCTGCAGAACACCCCGATGAATATTGGGATCAGGTGCTGTCTTTAAATTTAGACGCGCCATTTATTTTAGCAAGAGAATTTGGTAAAAAAATGATTGAGCACGGTTCTGGAAAAATCATCTTTACTTGTTCTTTGTTGAGTTTTCAAGGTGGTATTAATGTACCCGGATATGCTGCTAGTAAAGGCGCATTAAGTAGTTTGGTAAAAGCTTTGAGCAATGAGTGGGCTTCAAAAGGAGTTCAAGTAAATGGCATTGCGCCTGGTTATATTGCAACCGATAATACAGAAGCTTTGCGTAATGACCCAGAAAGAAGCAAAACCATTTTAGACAGGATTCCTGCAGGACGTTGGGGTGAGATAGAAGACTTTAAAGGTCCTACTGTATTCTTAGCATCTGCCGCTTCAAATTATGTTAGTGGTACTATCTTAACCGTTGATGGTGGTTGGATGGGAAGATAGCTTCTTAAAAAATTAGTTGATTATAAATATTTTAAAACTTGACCATATGCAAATTAGATTTCAAAATAGCCCCAAAGAAGTAAAGGGCATGAGCACCGCAGAATTGCGCGAGAATTTTCTAGTTCAATCTTTAATGCAAGCAGATCATTTGGAACTGGTGTATTCGCACTATGATCGCGTGATTGTAGGAGGGGTAAAACCAGTGAATGCTTCTGTTCCTTTAAAAGTAGAGGAAGAATTAAAAGCCAATTATTTTCTAGAAAGAAGAGAGTTGGGTATCATCAATGTGGGTGGAGATGGAACCGTAGTTGCCGATGGCGTTAGCTATGAGCTTTCTAAACTAGATTGTTTGTATTTGGGAAAAGGAACACAAGACGTAAGCTTTTCCAGCAAAAGTGCTAGTAGTCCTGCAGACTTCTTTTTAATGTCAACACCTGCACACGCAAGCTATCCAAACACTTTGATGACCAAGGAGGCCGCAGCACCAGTTGCCATGGGAGAAACAGCTACTGCTAACAAACGTACCATTTACAAATACATTCACTTAGACGGAATTAAGAGTTGCCAATTGGTGATGGGTTTAACCGTGTTAGCAGAAGGAAGTGTTTGGAATTCTGTTCCTCCTCATACCCATACACGTAGAATGGAAGTTTATTTCTATTTTGATTTACCAGCTCAACACAGGGTATTCCATTTAATGGGAGAGCCTCAAGAAACAAGGCACTTGGTCATGGCTAATCATGAAGCAGTCATTTCTGCACCTTGGTCTGTGCATTGTGGACCTGGTACTACCAACTATGGATTTATCTGGGCAATGGCTGGTGAAAACCAAGTCTTCTCCGATATGGATCCAGTTGCTATAGCAGAGATGAAATAGTGTATAATCATTACTGATGAATAAGGTTTTGTGTATGGGTGAATTGCTATTACGCATTTCACCCTCTTCAACAAAAGACGCCAGGCAAAAACAACCCATGAAGTTGTTTGTTGGCGGAGCTGAAGCCAATGTAGCCACGGCTTTGGCCGGATGGAATATTCCTGTGCGTTATTGTACGGTCTTGCCTGATAATTTCATGAGTCAATATGTAATTCAATACCTAGACGCTAGGCATATTGACACTAGTGCCATTATGTTAGCAGGAAGCCGTATTGGATTATACTATTTAGAAACAGGGGCCGATATCAAGGGAGGTGTTGTCTATGACAGAGAACGCTCCTCTTTTTCTGAATTAAAAACAGGCATGGTTGATTGGGAAAAAGTATTTGAAGGTGTTAGTTGGTTTCATTTTACGGCCATCAGCCCCGCATTAAATCAATCCATTGCCGATGTTTGTTTAGAAGCCCTGCAAGTGGCTTCTAGAAAGGGATTGCAAATTTCTGTTGACCTAAACTATAGATCCAAACTTTGGAAATACGGAAAGGATCCAAAAGAAATCATGCCCCAATTGGTAAAGTATTGCACTGTGATTATGGGAAATATTTGGAGTGCCAATAGTTTATTAGGGATTGAAGTTGATGAGCAGATACACGCACACCAATCCAAACAAGCCTATATAGACCATGCTGCTAAAACATCCATTGCTATTATGGAACAATACCCCAATTGCAAGGCGGTGGCCAATACCTATCGCTTTGATAGCAATGAAGAGCAAATCTTGTATTATACCACTTTGCAAATGGGACATCATTCCTATCTCTCCAAAGAATTTACTTGTAAGGGGGTGGTTGACCGCTCAGGTAGTGGAGACTGTTTTATGGCAGGTTTGATTTACGGATTCCACACACATCATGAGGATCCACAAGAATTATTAAACTATGCCGCCGCCGCTGCTTTTGGTAAATTACAAGAACAGGGCGACGCCACAGAACAAGAAGTACTTCAAGTTGAAGCAGGTTTTTAAATTAAGATTTGGGCATTTTCAACACAGGATTGTTTTTTTGCGATGCTTCTACCACGTTTACATTTTCTGCTGCTGTCAATAACCATTTACCCGATTTTTTTACATAGACCAAGGTAGCCAAGTCATCGCCTTCAGGCATTTGGTTGCCACTAGGTGTTGTAAATGCCCCTGTTCTCCAAGACAAATGTACAATGGCCACGTCTTTGGTAATGAATCTAATAGTGGCGCTATTTTTTTTCAAAGTAGTTGTTTTGAAAATGGTTTGATGATAGACTTGGTGGGCATATTCCACTTCTTTTCTTCCCTTCCACCACATACCCTTGATATTGACCCAGTCACAATCTTCTGTTGCGTAATTGGCCATGTCTGAATAATCATGGTTGTTCCAACTGGCAATCAATTCATCTACTTTTTGATCAACGGCTTTTGTGTCGGCAGAACTGTTTTGAGCAATACCCATTATGGGTAATAAAAATGCAGAAAGAACTAAGATCTTTTTCATGTGTTTTTATTTCAAAACTATTTCCATTGCAAGGTTAGAAATAGTATAAAAACGACATTTTTTATTGATACCTATTTCTGGGGTTAAAGGGCATTTCTAATAAAGCCTGTTCAATTTGTTTGGGATTAACCGCCGCAAATTCTTTAAAGTCACGGATCAAGTGCATTTGATCAAAATAACCAGTTTGATGTGCAATAGCCGTCCATGTGATATTGGGCTGGTTTTCTTTTAAGATCCAGGCATTAGAGAATCTAATTAAACGAGAATAGAATTTGGGAGAAAGACCAATGCGTTGTTTGAATTGGCGTTCAAACTGTCTAATACTCAAACAAGCATCAGACGCGGCTTGATCCATGCTCATTAATCCTCCTGCCTGCAGCATATTCTGTAGCACTTGATCAATGGGTAATTTTTCCTTTAGTCTTTTACTAAACTTAAGTAATGCTTCTTCTATTTGATGCACCATTTGAAGAAAGTTCTCAGACTCCCAAATTTGGTTCTGCAATTCTATGATTAAATTACCTAAGAAATCGCTTGCATTAAAAGCCTCTACTTGTAATAATTCCTGCATGGGTATACCCAGCAAACGATACAAGCCACCCGGTTGAAAAGATACTTTGATTACAACATGTTGGTGACCCAATTGCAATTTTATGGTATTGGTTTGAGGGCCAACCAAACTGCATGTATATAACCGCATTTGTTTATTGGCCAACAAATAATTGGCATCAACCGGGTCAAGTGGATAAAACAACAAACATTGTTCTGGTAGGGGTGGTAATAAAATGCAAGGTGCCGGTTGGTCCTTTGGAAAGTTGGTATGGAAAACCATATAATGGTTCACCAATTCTTTCAAAGCAGGTTTGGGTTGAATAAATACCGGTTGCATAATAGGGAAGATTGCAAATCCAAGATACAACTATCCCTCAAAAAAAATCGCACCCTGTACCGCTATGTACAAGGTGCGAAGCACTCACTGCTATTTAAACTACAAACGAACTTTGATCACAAGTTTTTTGATGACTTCAGTGCCAATCATGGGTGCGTGTACATCTTCTGGATAGAAGATGGCAAACTGCCCATTGGTTAAACCAAAATACATATCAGGTGCGTCTTCATAGAACAATACATCCTTTTCTGGATTGTACTCGCCACGTTGTGACTGACAACTGCTTCTTGGTTTCCATCCAATTGTTTCCTTACCACCAATGCAAACTTGAATATCAATATGTGCATTGTGACATTCAAATTTGGCAATACTAGCTTCTGCTGTAGTGCCTTCTTTGTCAGAAACTATGCCTCTTAGATTTTCACCATCAATATCAAATTTGCCTACTTCTAGCGTAGCTAAGTCAGTATTGTTGATGAATTCAAATGCTTTTGCAAAATGTGGATGCAAGGAAGCGTATTTTGATCCGTTGTTGATGCTATCTACAATCATGATGCTTGTTTTAAGAGATTAACGTTGTACCCTTCCGCTGCCATCGCCTTTCATCAATTCTTTTACCTCGGTTAAAGTTGCGTGGTTCAAGTCTCCTGGAATAGTGTGTTTGATGGCTGATGCAGCTACACCAAATTCAGCAGCTTCTGGCATTGGCATACCGCTCACCAAACCATAGATAAAACCACTGGCAAATGAATCACCACTACCTACGCGGTCAACAATACGTACTTCATATTGTCTGCTATGATAGAATTCTGTGCCATCATATACCAAGGCGCTCCAACCATTGTCAGATGCACTATGGCTTTCACGCAAAGTAGAAGCAATATATTTAAATCCAAATTTCTCTTTCATTTGTTTGAACACACTTTTGTAGCCATCTAGGTTTAATTCACCCTTGGTTACGTCAGTGCCTTCTGCTTTAAAGCCTAATGTGGTATCAGCGTCTTCTTCATTACCAATACAAACGTCTACATATTGGCAAAGTTTGGTCATTACTTCTCTTGCTTTTTCCTTGCTCCACAATTTCTTACGGTAGTTCAGGTCAATACTGGTGGTAATGCCTTTGGCTTTTGCTGCTTTTAAAGCAGCAAGGGTTAACTCTGCAGCTTTATCGCTTAGTGCCGGAGTAATACCAGTGGTATGGAACCAACTTGCACCTTCCAAAATTTTGTCAAAATCAAATTCACTAATGTCTACATCAGCAATAGAAGCACCTGCACGGTCATAGATAACCTGAGATGCACGCATTGAAGCACCAGTTTCCAAGAAATAAATACCCAAGCGTTTACCGCCACGAGCAATAAATTGGGTATCCACACCATATCTGCGGATATGGTTGATAGCTGCCTGACCAAGTGCATTGTCTGGAACCTTAGTCACAAATACACCATCCAATCCATAATTGCTAAGTGCTACAGCTACGTTTGCTTCACCGCCACCATAAGTGACGTCAAAACTGTCGCTTTGTACAAACCTTTCAAAACCGGGTGTGGAGAGACGCATCATGATTTCTCCGAGCGTTACAACTTTTTTAGACATGTCAATCGTTTTTTTATTAGTAGAGTTTAGGTTGAATCATCTTATCTTCAAAGACTCCTTGCGAAGTTGGTCATTTATCCTTGGCAAGAAAAAAAAACGGGCTTTAAATATGTCAAAAAATACGCAAACGATTGCGTACTAAAATGGTTTATTTTTAGTAATTCGAACTTACATTGCTTATCAAAAAAGAGCCATATGGAAAAGAAAGCAGCCATCCTTGATTTGATTCCAGAACAAGGTATTTTACCCCTTTATTTTTATAAGGATACCAACGTGAGCATTGGCGTATTAAAAGCCTTGTATGAAGCAGGTATTCGCGCAGTTGAATACACCAATCGTGGTGCAGCAGCCCTTACCAATTTTAAAGAAATGCGCAAGGTTTGCGATACGGAGTTAAAAGGTATGTACTTAGGTATTGGTACCATTAAAAACGCTGATATGGCCATGACCTTTATTGATGCAGGTGCTGACTATATTATTTCTCCCGGTTTGGTTGAATCTGTTGCAAAAACTGCTGATTTATACAATATGCTTTGGGTGCCAGGATGTATGACGCCTACTGAAATTATCCAAGCAGAAACCATGGGAGCAAGAATGATCAAACTGTTTCCCGGAAATATTCTTGGTCCAGGATTTCTATCTGCTATCAAAGAAATTTTTCCTGGATTGTTGTTCATGCCAACAGGTGGTGTTGAATTAGACAAGGATAATATTGGTGGATGGTTTAAAGCTGGAGTTTGTGCAGTAGGTATGGGCAGTAAATTAATCACCAAGCAATTATTAGAAGCTCAGAACTATGAGCAAATTGCCATTGATACCGTGAAAGCGCTTGAGATTGTTAAATCTATCAAATTACCCAAATAAGCCTTATGGAAACTATTTCTGAGAAAATTGGCAAATACAGATGGACGGTTTGCGCCCTATTGTTCTTTGCGACAACAGTAAACTACTTAGACAGACAAGTTTTGAGTTTGCTGAAAACAACTTTGGAACACGAGTTTAATTGGACCAACTCTGATTATGCGAATATTACTTCTGTGTTTCAATTTGTGTATGCCGTATCCATGTTATTTGCCGGCAGAATAGTTGACAAACTAGGAACTAAATGGGGTTATGCTTGGGCTATTATCATTTGGTCTATAGGGGCTATCATACATGCCTATGCAGTGCCAATTGGAACATCTGTTTCTGCTATTTTAGGTTTGGTAGGCATTGCAGCCATTCCTGTATCCATTTTAGGTTTTATGATTTCAAGAGCTGTGCTAGGTTTTGGAGAAGCCGGAAACTTTCCAGCAGCTATTAAAGCAACGGCAGAATATTTTCCTAAAAAAGAACGCTCATTTGCAACAGGTATTTTTAATTCAGGTGCCAATGTGGGTGCCGTATTAGCTCCCTTGTCTGTTCCATGGATTGCCGAGAACTGGGGATGGGAATCTGCCTTTCTAATTATTGGAGCGGTTGGTTTTGTATGGCTAATCTTCTGGTTTATATTTTATGAAATACCAGCCAAACAAAAACGTCTTTCCAAAGCGGAATTAGATTATATCAATAGCGATAAGGTAGAGGAAGAAACTGCCAATGAAAAATCAACAGAGAAAACTCCTTGGTTAGTGTTGCTAGGGTTTAACCAAACTTGGGCATTTGTAGTAGGTAAATTTATGACTGATGGTGTTTGGTGGTTTTATTTGTTCTGGTTGCCAGGATATTTAAAAGACCAATATGGCATGACCGGGATTGCCGTAAATATTCCTTTGGCTGTTTTGTACAGTATTACCATGATAGGTAGTATTAGTGGTGGATGGTTCCCAACTTACTTCATCAACAAGGGGCATAAACCTTATGACGCTAGAATGAAAGCCATGTTGGTGATTGCACTCATTCCATTGATTGTATTGGCAACCCAACCATTGGGAAGTATCAGTTATTGGGTTCCGGTTTTGTTAATTGGAATTGGTACTGC
>CAIZMD010000390.1 GCA_903933995.1 uncultured Bacteroidota bacterium | reverse complement strand
ATGGATACCCTAGATGTATTCTATCCTGAGCGTATGGCGCAAAGGATCTTGGGTATGGGTGATATTACCACTTTGGTTGAAAAAGCTCAGGCTCAATATGATGAGGTGGAAGCCAAGAAACTGGAGAAGAAGATTAGAAAAAACCAGTTTGACTTTCAAGACTTTTTGGATCAGCTACAGCAGATCAAGAAAATGGGTAATATCAAAGACCTGATGGGCATGATTCCAGGAGTGGGTAAAGCCATTAAGGATGTAGACATTAATGACGATGCATTCAAGGGAATTGAAGCCATTATTAAATCAATGACTCCCTTTGAAAGAGCCAATCCAGATGCGTTAACCCCAAGCAGAAAGACCAGGATTGCCAAGGGTTCTGGTAAAGACATCAATGAAGTCAATGCTTTTATGAAACAATTTGAGCAAATGAAACAAATGATGAAAATGATGAATAACATGCCCATGGGAGGCCGTTTCCCCGGTATGAAACGATAAAAAATCAGTAAAAACCCCTTCCTTTTGAGCTAATTCAGGATTCTAACAAATCCTTTACATACAAACTTGGTAGAAACTGGTTTTACTATTACTTTTGTCCCCCAGCTATTCTTAGCTGGATTAACAAATTTCCTTAAAGCCTATAAATGTCTATTTAACATGGCAGTAAAAATGAGATTACAGAGACACGGTAGCAAGAAACGTCCTTTCTACTTTATTGTAGTGGCCGATGCCCGTGCACCCAGAGATGGAAAATTCATCCAGAAATTGGGTACTTACAACCCGCTTACAGTTCCTGCAAGCATTCAATTAGACCGTCAAAAAGCTTTGGAGTGGTTGAACAAAGGTGCTCAACCCACCGATACTGTTCGTCGTATCCTTTCTTTCAAAGGCGTATTGTACCTGAAACACCTTTTACGTGGTGTTAAATTGGGTCTGTTTGATGATGCTACTGCAATGACAAAGTTCCAGGAATGGCACAATGAACATGAAGCACAAATTACCCGTCGTAATGACGAGCATAAGAAGGTTCAAAGAGCAAAGAAAGTGTATGTTCCAGTTGTGAAAAAAGTGGAAACTACAGAAGAAGCTGCTCCTGAAAGCCAGCCTGAAGCTTAGTGTAATACAGACTTACAAAAGCAATTCTGTAAACTGATTAAGTCCTGGCATTTGCCGGGACTTTTTGTTCCAAATATTTAGCATGAGTGAATACATCCATATTGGTAAACTAGTAGCCAGCTTTGGTTTAAAAGGCGAGCTGATTCTCAAACACGAGTTGGGAAAAAAGACCGTCTTTAAAGGCATTGAAGTCTTGTTTGTAGAAGAGACCAAGGGAAACTACTTGCCCTATTTTATTGAAAACTCTAAGGCTTCTAACCAAGAAGAAACCACTATTAAATTAGAAGGTTTGAATACCAAGGAATCCGCGGCCAGACTGGTTTCTAGAAATGCTTGGGTAGCAGATACTGACTTTAGAAAATTGGTAGGAAAAACCGCACCCATTGCCATGTTGGGTTATCAATTATTTGACGATGGAAATTTCTTAGCACCCATAGAAGAAGTGATTAATCAACCACACCAAGTGCTCTTGCGTATTACCTTGGAAGGCAAGGAAGTATTGATTCCATTGCACCAAGAAACATTGGATAGTATTGATCATGACAAGAAGCAAGTGCATGTAACATTGCCCGATGGTTTGTTGGAAATTTATACCAGTTAATGTTATTGTATGGCGCATCAATTTGAACATACCATTACCGTTTTGCCCGAGCATTTAGACAATCAGAACCACGTAAACAATGTGATCTATTTGCAGTTTATGCAAGACATTGCTATTGAACACTGGGGCAGTGTAGTGCCTGCGGCGATGGAAGCAGAAATTGTATGGGTAGTCAAGCGTCATGAAGTGGATTATCATGCACCTGCTTTATTAGGAGACGAATTATTGGTCAAAACTTATACCGGTGCCCTGTCTACTGTTTCTTGGGACAGACACTGTGAAATTATTCGCTTGCGCGATGGTAAAAAGATCATCAGCTCTAAAAGTGCATGGGTTTGTTTAGACAGAAAAACCGGCCGCCCACGCCGCATAGACGATGCCATTAAAGCCGTCTTTGATTAAATCCTTCCTACTACTTATTCAGGTTTGAATTAGCAATAGGGCTGTTGCTTAACTTAGCAAAATGCAGCCCCAACGCTATATTGCCCATATGGATCTGGATAGCTTCTTTGTTAGCGTGGAAGTCTTAAATGACCCATCGCTCAAGGGCAAACCTGTGATTGTTGGCGGGTCTAGAGATAGGGGCGTAGTAACCACTTGTAGTTATGAGGCGCGAAAGTTTGGTGTGCGTTCTGCCATGCCCATGAAAAAAGCCATGCAACTCTGCCCACAGGCTTTGTTGGTGCGTGGCACCCGCGGAGAATACAGCCGTTATTCCAGAATGGTTACAGAAATTATTGCAGCCAAAGCTCCCTTGTTTGAAAAAGCATCCATTGATGAATTTTATATAGACCTCACAGGGATGGATAAATTTTTCAATCCTTTTCAATGGACCATTGACCTGCGCAACGAGATCATTGAAAAAACAGGACTCCCTATTTCTTTTGGTTTAGCCTCTAATAAAATGGTGGCCAAGATTGCAACGGATGAAGCAAAGCCCAATGGTTATTTATTTGTTGAGCCAGGTATGGAACAACAATTTCTAGCTCCATTACCCGTGAACAAATTTTCTGGCGTGGGCGATGCTACCCATGAGGTCTTAAAAGAGATGGGCATTTTTACCATTCAACAACTCAGTGAAACTGATCCGGCCATATTAGAAAAGAGATTGGGCAAATACGGAGCAGACCTACACCGCAAGTCTTTTGGTATTCATCATGGAGAAGTGCATCCTTATCATGAAGCAAAATCCATTAGCACAGAAAACACTTTTGAAGAGAATAAAATTGATATAGAGTTTCTATTAGCAGAACTGGTGCGAATGACCGAGAAAGTGGCATATGAGTTGCGCCAAGACGAGAAATTAGCAGGCTGTATTGCGGTTAAAATCCGCTACCCAGATTTTGAAACAACCTCTAAGCAAACCACTATTGACTATACTTTTCGGGATGATGAGTTAATCCCCGTGGCCATTGACCTATTTCACAAACTCTATAGAAATGGACAGCCCGTTAGGTTATTGGGTGTGCGTTTGAGTGAGCTCACCAACCACGCCATTCAAGGCAGTTTGTTTGACGATGCGGAGAAAAAGAATAACCTCTACAAAGCCATCGACTCCGTCAAAAATCAATTTGGCAAGGGCTTGTTGCAAAAAGCCAGAACGGTCAAAAAATAAATTGCCTATTAGTCTACTTTTTTAGTAGGAAATACCTATTTTTGTTTTATAAAAGCAAAAAACATGAGTTTACGTTTAGGAGAT
>CAIZMD010000389.1 GCA_903933995.1 uncultured Bacteroidota bacterium | reverse complement strand
CCACTTTTAATTTGTATTTGTTGCGCAAGTGACGGGCGGTTTGTTCAGCCGCATACACTCTTCTATGTTGTCCACCCGTGCAACCAAAATTGATCATCAGGTTACTAAACCCACGTTTTAAATAATCTACTACCGCAATATCTACCAAGTCCCAAACAGAGTTCAGGTATTCATTCATGCGTGTGCGTTGTTCTAGAAAATCTTGCACAGGTTTGTCTCTTCCGTTCAAGGTTTTATAATCGTCAAACCTACCTGGATTCAAAATGCTACGCATGTCAAAGACAAAACCACCGCCGTTTTCAGAAGGGTCTGCGGGTATGCCTTTTCTATAACTAAAACTATTCACCACAACTACTAGTTCTGTAGTTTCATCGGCCTGAGGTGGTTCAAAACGCTGAATCATTTCATCAGATACAACCAAACGCAAAACCCTGTCAAACTCAGGTGTAACAATGCCTACGCGTTTATGATCTAAGAAGAATTTTAGGTTTTTCAAACCCAGTGGAATGCTGGCAAGAAAATGTGCTTTGCGTTCAAACAAACCGCGGAATCCATAAGCACCCATCACCTGTAACAATCGGATTAATACATAACCATTGTACTGACTAACAAATGTGGTTCGGTCCACTTTCCTATCCAAGATGCGGTCAATCTCATCCATATAGAATTCCAACAAACTGTCTTTCCATTGCTCACTTAGTTCGGCCTTAGCCTGCCATAACAGGGAAGCCACATCATATTGCAGCGCACCCTTCATGCCTCCTTGGTAGTCAATAAAATGTACCGCATCATCTTTCACAATAATATTGCGGCTTTGAAAATCGCGGAACATAAAATACTTATTCTCCGTGCGGGTTAAATAAGTACTTAGTGCGTCAAAATCATCCAACATGGCCTGCTTGTCATAGGGCAATTGCAGGGTATCTAGAAAATAATATTTGAAATACAGCAGATCACTCATGATGGCCTGTTTACCAAATTCCTTGGCGGTTAAACAGAGGCTATAATCCAAACCCGTATCGCCCTTGATTTGTACTTCTGCTAGTGCCGTTAAACTTTTTTGAAACAAACCATAAGCCCTGCCTCCATGACCATGTTGCTCCAATTCATTTAATAAAGAAGCGGTACCAAGATCTTCTTGCAGATAAATGGTGTCTTCCTCATTTACGGCAAATACTTCTGGAACGGGCAAACCCGCTTTTTTAAAATGCTTGCTAAAAGCGATGAATGTGCGGTTCTCTTTGGCGTGCAGGTTATAGGTAGCAATAAATGTATCTCCCTGATAATAGATCCTAAAATAAATCCGATCACTCCCACTCTGGGGTAATTTTTCAATTCTATCGGCAGCACCCTGTTTAAATTCCTGAAACAGGGTCTCAATTGCCGCAATCACTTTGTCCATTGGCTTGGTTTGAAGCGAAAATAAACCTTAGCCATCAAAGAAACTCAGATTTGGTTAATAAGCTTGGATTAGTGCTTCTGCTGGAATATTTAAGACATCGTTTAATCTTCTAATCATGGCAAGACTTAATTTTCTTTTGCCCGAAAGAATTTCAGATTTTCTAGAACGATAGCCCAAGATTTGAGCTAAATCTGCATCAGACATATTCATTTGCTCCATTCTGAATTTAATAGCCTCAATAGGATTGGGCTTTGGCAATGAAATAAACTCGTTCTCATATTCTTTTATGAGAATGGATAAGACTTCTAGTTCATCAGACAATTTTGAACCAACTTGAATATCTTTTTGCATAAGGTGGTATACCCTTTCAAGGGCTTCCTCATACTGTTCCTTATTTTTTATTGGTCTTAACATAATCTACTTTTTTAGCGTCAATCAAGTCATATTGTTGATGGGATTAACACCGGAATACAATTATACCAAATTGGTAACATTAATGTTTTTAAAAATTGCATCAAGCCGGCTGCAACACAAATTTATTCACCTGGGCATAGGGCTCAAATAAGTGTTTTCTGCGCAGGAGTACCAGTTCTCGCACTTCAAAAATCTCGTGGAAACTGCGGCTGGAATAGTCCATCATGGCTTTTAAATAGGTATCTGCATTGAGTTTGCGCGCAATGGGTAGGTTGGGTTTGAGGTTTACCCGAATGCTGGGGCAATCGCATGTTTTTATATAGTCATTCAAGGGTTCTAGGGCCTGACCCAATTGTTGAAAGGGCTGTGAACTGGGTACCCGCAGATAGATAGAATCTGCCGGAATGCCACTATAATTACTCAAGGGTACACTAAAAGCCTGCTGACTAGAAAAGATCCGGTGCATCCAACGCAGAAGGGT
>CAIZMD010000388.1 GCA_903933995.1 uncultured Bacteroidota bacterium | reverse complement strand
ACCATTGCTTCTTTGGTGGCAGTTGGGCTCTCTTTTATGTGGCGGATCAAACCCAAACCACCATTAAAAGAAAAAGGAGAACAGAAGACTTTAGAGAGTGTCAAAGAGGGATTACGTTTTGTATTCCAAACCAAGGAAGTGTTGGGGGCATTGAGTCTTGATTTATTTGCCGTTCTCTTTGGTGGGGCTGTTGCCATGATTCCTGTTTTTGCAAAAGATATTTTAAAAATGGGACCAGTAGGTTTTGGCTGGCTCAATGCCGCATCAGATATTGGTGCCATCTTGGTCATAGTCTTACTCACGGTATTCCCATTGAAAAAACAACAGGGAAAAAAATTATTGCTTGCCGTAGGCGGATTTGGAGTTTGTATTATTGTGTTTGCCCTTTCAGAAATCTTTTGGATCTCATTTGTAGCACTTATGCTCAGTGGCATTTTAGACGGAATCAGTGTAGTGATTCGAGGCACTATTTTGCAATTAAAAACACCAGATCAAATGCGTGGTAGGGTAATGAGTGTGAACAGCATGTTTATCAATAGCAGCAATGAATTGGGCCAATTTGAAAGTGGCGTTGCCGCCAAAATATTGGGCGTTGTTCCTTCTGTAGTTTTTGGTGGGTGCATGACATTGCTAGTGGTGGCCGCTACATGGGTCAAAGCTCCTGCTTTAAGAAAAATGGAATACTAATTATTTGTTAGCCAGCAATCCTTCCAATACAAAAAATACAGCGGGACAAAAGGTTGCATTTTTCAAAGTAATGGCAGGCTTTTTAAATAGCACGTCTTCATCCGTATAGGGGAATCGGTGACAATCTGTTGGCCTAGCTTCATACACAGAACAAAAATTGTCTGCCCCTAAAAATGGGCATGGAGAAGACTTGGTTACATAATCTCCTTCATTGTCCATAACCAAATAGCGGTCTATGAGTTCGGTTTCTTTGATTCTGAGGTATTTGCTAATTCGCTTAATATCGGGCATCTTAAACCTAGGAGAATAATTCTTGCAACAATTAGCGCATTGCAAACAATCAATTTTCTCAAAAGCCGCATCGTGCAATTCAGGTAATAATTTCAGCACTTTTTTCTTATCGGCTTTCTGCAAATAGTACTTGTATTGCTTTTCGTGTTCACCACTTCTTTTCTCCCAGTTTTCCAAGTCTATTTCAGGTACCATAATGCTAAATAATTTAAGGTTGCCGATTGTTGCGTAAATTGCGTGGGCAAATATCGGCATTCCCACTGATAGCTCAGACAAGAACCAAAATTGATTTGATACATGGACTCTATAAGAGAGCAATGGTTGATCTTAATATCAACCCCTATATACTGTATTATTATTGGCATTGAGCTCTTGCTATCTCATTTGCAACACCGCAAAACCTATACCCTACGCAATACCGCATCCAATGTATACTTGATGTTGTTGAATGGCGGTTTGGATTTGGCATTCCGTTTAGTCACTTTAGCCATTTTGGGATATTTCTTTCAACTAAGTCCCATTCATTGGACGGTTGGCCCCCTTTACTGGATCTTGCTGGTCTTGATAGAAGACTTTATGTATTATTGGCTACACCGTTTTGACCACGAGATCCGTTTGTTCTGGGCAGTACATGTAACGCATCATAGCAGTGAAACCATGAATTTTACGGTGGGTTTTCGCTCATCGGTTTTTCAGCCCCTGTATAGATTTCTCTATTTTATTCCCATTGCACTATTAGGTTTTGACCCATTGGATCTTTTGTTTGTGTATTCTGCCACCCAGATCTGGGGCATTTTTGTGCACACGGAATACATTCAAAAAATGGGCTTTTTAGAATATATTTTGGTTACTCCATCGCATCACCGGGTGCATCATGGTTCTAATCCCAAATACTTGGACAAGAATATGGGTATGTTTCTGATTCTCTGGGACAAATTATTTGGCACATTTCAAGCGGAATTAGCCCCCGAGGAATACGCTCCTATTCAATATGGCTTGACCAAGAACTTAGAAAATCCGGGACCAATTAAAGTGGTCTTTCATGAATGGCAACAAATTTGGCAGGATTGTACACAACCAGGCATTCGTTTTTCTCAAAGAATGCAGTATTTGATAGGCCCTCCAGGATGGAGTCATGACGGTAGCCGCCAAACAAGTGAACAAATGCGGGAGCAAGAAAGCAAACAAATAAAGGCCTAAATAGAGGCTATTGTTAGTTTCTAAATCACTTTCATGCACATGGTATCCCCAATAGAGATCTAGAAGCAAAAATGCCATTGTATCTACTTAACTTTGCGCCTTTCCAAACCTTGGTTTTCAAACAATTGAACCCAATCTTTGTAATAAGTCAGTCATTCAGTTTAAAAAGAATAAGACACCCTTATGAACTTATTTAACCAGCAGTCAAACGAATTTCACGGAAGGCATATTGGCCCCAACCAAGTAGATACCCAAGCCATGCTTGCCACTATTGGCATGGACAGTTTGGAGACACTGATCAGCAAAACCGTTCCGGATAGTATTCGCATTAAGGAAGATCTTGATATTCCTGCTGCCATCAGCGAGTTTGAATACTTAAGTGAACTCAAAAAAGTTGCTGCAAAAAACAAAGTATACCGCACATATATTGGCCAAGGTTATTATGGCACTATTACACCAAGTGTGATACTGAGAAATATTTTTGAAAATCCAGGATGGTATACCCAGTACACCCCTTACCAAGCCGAGATCTCTCAAGGCCGTTTGGAAAGTCTGTTGAATTTTCAAACCATGATCACTGACCTTACTGGTCTTCCAATTGCCAATGCTTCTTTATTAGATGAAGCAACTGCAGCAGCAGAAGCCATGGCCATGGTCTTTAACCAAGTAAATAAGGCTGACAATATTACCAAGCCTAAATTCTTTGTAGACCTACACGTATTCCCTCAAACAGTTGACGTTTTAATTACAAGGGCGGAGCCGATAGGTATTGAAGTAGTGGTGGGTGATTATAGATTCGCTGCTATTGACGATACTTATTGTGGATCCATTGTACAATACCCCAATAACTTGGGTGCCATTGAAGACTACAGAAAGTTTCATGCATCTGTGCATGCAGCTGGTGGTCATACCATTATGGCAACAGATTTATTGGCCATGACACTCTTAACACCTCCAGGTGAATTAGATGCCGATATTGCGGTGGGTAGTGCTCAACGTTTTGGCGTTCCCATGGGCTTTGGTGGTCCACACGCAGCTTTCTTTGCAACCAAAGATGAATTCAAAAGAGGCATGCCTGGCCGTTTGATTGGCGTGAGCATTGATGCCCAGGGCAATCGCGCTTTGCGCATGGCTTTACAAACTAGAGAGCAACATATTAAACGCGAAAAAGCTACTTCCAATATTTGTACAGCGCAAGCATTGCTAGCCAATATGGCTGCTATGTATGCCGTGTATCATGGAGCAGAGGGTTTGAAAAATATCGCATCGCGCGTTAGCGAATTAACACAGAGCCTTCAATTGGCTTTGAAAGATTTGGGTTATCAAACTGTGAGTGATACTTATTTTGATACCATTACTGTTGTAGCAGACAAAGCAACTATTCTGCCTTTTGCAGAAAAAGAGCAAATCAATTTGCGCTATACTACTGACAAAGAAATCAGCATTACTATTGATGAAACCTGTATGCAAAAAGACGTGTTAGACATTGTCTACATTTTTGCACAAGCCAAGGGTCAGGATGAAGCCACTATTGAATTTGATTCTGACTTGGGGTTAACCAATATTCCTGCTCACGCCAAAAGAAGCAGTACTTATTTATCGCATCCGGTATTCAATACCCATCATAGTGAGAGCCAAATGATGCGCTATATTAAGCAACTAGAAAACAAAGACCTGTCTTTGAACACGAGTATGATTTCTTTGGGCTCTTGCACCATGAAGTTGAATGCTGCTACTGAAATGATTCCTGTTTCTTGGCCTGAATTTGGAGGTCTGCATCCTTTTATTCCTGCTAACCAAAGTTTGGGTTATCAGCAAATGATTGGAGAACTCAATGACTATCTCTGCAAGATTACTGGCTTTACCGCTTGTAGTTTGCAACCCAATAGCGGTGCACAAGGTGAGTACGCTGGTTTGTTAACCATTCGTGCTTATCACCAAGCAAGAAAAGAAAGCCATAGAAATGTGGTCTTGATTCCTATTAGTGCACACGGTACCAATCCTGCATCAGCTGTGATGGCAGGATTTAAAGTAGTGGTATGTAAATGTGATGAGGCTGGAAATATTGATGTGGCTGATTTAGAAGCCAAAGCCATTCAATACAAAGATGTGTTGGGCGGTTTAATGGTTACCTATCCTTCTACCCATGGTGTGTTTGAAGAAACCATCAAAAACATTTGCCAGATCATTCATGATAATGGTGGATTGGTGTATATGGATGGTGCCAATATGAATGCACAAGTTGGTCTAACTAGCCCAGGTATGATTGGTGCCGATGTTTGTCACTTAAATTTACACAAGACTTTTGCTATTCCTCACGGTGGTGGTGGACCTGGCATGGGCCCCATTTGTGTGAATGATAAATTGGCTCCTTATTTACCAGGTCATGTAAGATCTGAAAACAATACCGAGCACCACGCGGTAAGTGCTGCTGAATTTGGTTCTGCTAGCATCTTGCTCATCAGCTATGCCTATATTAAAATGTTGGGATCTGAAGGTGTGCGCAAAGCCACTGAATACGCCATTTTGAACGCTAACTATATGCGTGCTCGTTTGGAGAAATACTATAAAATTTTGTATGCCGGTAGCAATGGTACTTGTGCACACGAATTTATTGTAGACCTACGTCCATTCAAACAATCTTGTGGTATTGAAGCAGAAGACGTTGCAAAACGTTTGATTGACTATGGCTTCCACGCTCCTACCATGAGTTTCCCTGTTCCAGGTACTATTATGATTGAACCAACTGAGAGTGAAGACAAGGGAGAACTTGACCGTTTCTGCGATGCCTTGATTTCTATTCATGGTGAGATTGTAAAAGTAGAAACAGGTGAGTGGGATAAATTGGAAAACCCATTAAAAAATGCGCCCCATACACAAGCCCTGGTTTGTGCAGATGAATGGACCAAACCTTATAGCAGAACAGAAGCAGCATTCCCGTTGTATTATGTGACTTTGAACAAATTCTGGCCTTCTGTAGCAAGGGTTAATAATACCCATGGAGACAGGAACCTGATTTGTACCTGTGAGCCAGTTTCTGCTTACGAAACCAATTAATGTTTATTGTATTCCTATTAAGGCCCATCCAAAAAGATGGGCCTTTTTTTGGCCAAAATGTGGATACTAGACTTGGGGCTGCCGAAATAATTTTATTTTTTTGTGGATAAGTTTTGATTTTTACCCTAATTTAGGGTCAGAATAACCCCTAATGCTGACACTAACTGCTGGTTCCGTTGAAATCACGGACATTGTGCACGACCGCATGCACGTACAAATCCATTCCCCTATCTTACGCAAAAGCGTATTGAATTATCGTATAGAGTCTCAAGAAGAAACTGTTTTACGCAAGGGTAGTTTTCATGGGCCGGAAATTCAATTGAATATGACCCATATGCCTGACGGAGATTATGTTTTTCTCCTAACCGATGTGGAGGGAACCAGTTATAAGTTCCCCTTTTTCAAAAGGGCATTACACGGCAACAACGGATAAAACCAGTTAGCGCATTTTCACTTTTTACTCTTTGAGTTAATTAACTTAGCACATCAAATTAGATGCATGCTCAAGCGCTTAGTTGTTTTATTTTCTATCTTATTTTTTGCCTTGTCAATTTTTGCCCAAAAAGGCAAAACTGAAAATATCTTGGGCGCTGATATTTCTTTTCTCCCAGAACTTGAAGCCAAGGGTATTCAATTTTCAGACAAGGGAAAAACCAAGGATGCCATTTTACTTTTAAAAGAAAAAGGATTCAACTATATCCGTTTGCGGATTTTTGTGAATCCCGCAGCTGATAGCGGATACTCACCGGGCAAAGGATTCTGTGACTTGGCCCATACCCTAGTGATGGCCAAAAGGGTAAAGTCTGCTGGATTAAAATTCTTACTTGATTTTCATTATAGTGATACCTGGGCTGATCCAGGCAAACAGATCAAACCCGCAGCCTGGGTAGGTCTTGGAATAGAAGATTTGAAAAAAGCCATCTACCAACATACCACCACTGTTTTATCTGCACTCAAAGCCCAAGGCACTTATCCAGACATGGTACAAGTGGGTAATGAAATTGATCATGGGATGGTTTGGCCCGAGGGCAATACCAGAGAGATGGATGTATTAGCAAGCCTGATTCAATCTGGCATTGATGGCGTCAGAGATGTAAATATGCAAACCCCTGTGATGATTCATATTGCCTGTGGTGGTCAAAACAAAGAATCCCGTTGGTTCTTAGATCAACTGATTACAAGGGGATTAAAATTTGATGTAATTGGACAGTCTTATTATCCTCAATGGCATGGCACATTAGAAGACCTTGAAAAAAATCTACAAGATTTATCACTGCGTTATTCTCAAGACTTGGTTGTAGTAGAATATACAGCCAAAAAGAAAGAAGTTAATCAAATTGCTTTTTCCATTAACAATAAGAAAATGCGTGGTACATTTATTTGGGAACCCTTAAATACTTGGGAATTTATCTTTGAAAAAGACGGCAAAAGCAATGCCTTATTAGACCTATATCCTGAATTTAATCAAAAATATATTCAACACTAAGCCATATGAAAAAGCTCCTTTTTGTTTTAGTCATCCTCACCACAACCCTAGTATCCTGTCAGAAAAAACCTAAGACAGCAGATGTAAATGAACACTTGAACAAAGCCATGCGCGAGTTCTTATATAGCACAGTCAACAATGATTCAAGCAAGGTAAAATTTGACGTGCAAGAAGTCCTGTTTTATGAAGCACCCAATTTTTATGAGTGTGAATACAAGGTTAGGGTATTATCTCCGGGTAAAGACACAACAGGTATTATGAAGGCTCGAGTAAGCAAGGATTTTACCAAAGTGAACAGAAAAGACTAGGAATTAACAAAATATTTATTGCCTGTCTGTGCAATAAAAGCCCTCAAAAAACTGTTTCAAACAAGGAAAATACCAAGAAACTGGTATGGATTTTCATGACCTTAAATGGTATAACCCTTTACTGTATTGGGTTTAAGCCCATTTGAGGGGTTGAAAAATGACCTTTTCTTTGTATTAATCCTTAATTTTGTCAAAATGTTTCAAATGATGTATCGATTTGCGGCTAGTCTTGTTTTCATCAGTTTTCTGTTTCTGGCAGCATGCACAGGCAGGAAAACAGGCTCTTCCAAAGCCTACATTAAACCACATGTAGAAGCGGGTAATGTTGAGACCAACAATGCTTATGTTCCACCAAGCGCTTCAGATAAGGCCAACTATATAATTTATAATAGGGAACTGCAAATGAAAATGCAGGCCTTTAATATTGACTACAAGAAGGTACAGGTTTACCTAGACCAAAAGATCACCTTAACTAGGGGGATTGATAGCACCAAGGCAGAAGTTGCTTCTGGCGTTTTGCGTTATGTAAACAATTCTGTAGTAGAAGAAATTACCATTAATGCCTATACTCCAGGTGTCATAGAGTCTATTGACGCAGATGGCATCAATATCAAATTTGACAACAGTGGCTCTTTGCGTTTTGTACCAGCTTCTGGTCCTGATGCTGAAGATTCTTATGTAATTGCTGGATCAGACTGGAACGAGGGTGTATGTAATGTACCCTATGCCAAAAAAATTTACAAGGCACAATGTGTAAAGTGCAATAGTATGGCTGGTGTACACCCTGTAATTCGTCAAAGTGATATTGACAAGAAAAACAAGGTAAGCAAAGTACTTCCTGGTATTAAGATCAACTAGTCTGGCGTATCTTGGTGCTTTATCCAAGCATCATGATCAAGAAAATCTTTCTGTTTCTATTTGTAGCAGTACTTGTGCTGAGTGGCATAGTTTTGTTCAATACCTATCGCTTTAGCAAAGAAATTCCTACCAAACCTGCAAAGGAATTACCAGCATTACCTGATTCTGCCCTGTCTCATTTACGCGCAGCCATTCGCATTCCTACCATTACATTTGGCGATGGTCTTCCCGTAGATACCCTTCAATTCAATGCCTTTTGGCAATTGATGGAACAGCAGTATCCCTTGGTGCACAAACACCTCACACATCTGTCTTTTAATGCTTTGAGTAGGTTATATCATTGGCCGGGTAAACACCCTGAACAAAAGCCCTATGTACTCATGGCACATTTTGACGTAGTGCCTGTAGAAGCAGCTACTGCCAAACAATGGACGGTGGCACCATTTGGTGGAGAGCTCAAAAATGATACGGTTTATGGCCGCGGCGTGGCCGATGATAAATCTAGTTTGATCAGCATCTTAGAAGCTACAGAAAAATTATTATCGCAAGGTTTTCAACCAGAGCGTGATTTTTATTTCAGTTTTGGCAACGACGAAGAAACCATTGGACACGGAGCTCAAGCCATTGCCAAATACATGCAGGAGCAAAAGATTCAACCTGAAATGGTCTTGGATGAAGGTGGGGAAATTACACGTGAACATTTTCCAGAATTAAAAAGACCTGTAGCCTTGATTGCAGTGGCAGAGAAGGGATATATGAGTTTTGATTTGACGGTAGACCAAGCTGGTGGCCATAGTTCCACACCTGCAAAAGAAACGGCCATAGATATTCTTTCTAAAGGTTTGGTGAAGCTGCGTGAAAAGCAAATGCCTTACAAAGTATTACCCGTGATTCAAGAAATGTTTCAGCGCATTGGACCTGGTCTTTCTTTTTCCCAAAGAATGGCCATTGCCAATCCTTGGTTATTTGAAAAAGTTTTGGTGGGAGAATTAGAAAAAGACAAGAGTAGTAATGCCCTCATCCGCACTACCATTGTTCCAACCATTGTACAATCAGGAATGAAAGACAATGTGATTCCTAGTGTAGCCAAAGCCATTGTTAATACGCGCATTCTTCCAGGACAAACACCAGATGACGTAGAATTTTTTATTCGTGGACAAGTGGATGATGCTAGAATAGTAGTTACCAAAGCCAGTCAACCAGATTATAATGGACCAGCGGCGGCTCTGGATTCCAAAGGTTATTTATTGGTTGAAAACGCCACTTATCAAGTAACCAAAGACGTGATTCCAGTACCCTTCTTATCCGTGGGCGCAACCGATTCCAAATACTTTCAACCCTTTTCAGAAGCAGTGATTAAATTCTTGCCAAGTACTGATTCCAAAGGGTTTCACGGTATTGATGAGAGAATCCCCGTTTCAGATTTCAAGCGGATGATTTATTTTTACCAAATTATTTTAACACAAGCAGGCAAATAAACAATTATGGGAGTAGCAGATCAATTAGCAAAAATTAAAGCAGAAAAAGCGGCAGCCAATTTAAAAGAAGGGCAAGACTTTTTAGCTGCCAATAAAACAAACCCTGGTGTAGTAGAACTAGCTAGTGGATTGCAGTATGAAATTTTAGTAGCAGGCACAGGCCCTAAACCAACTGCGCAACATGAAGTAACTTGTCACTACCACGGCACTATGATCAATGGAACCGTGTTTGATAGTTCTGTTCAAAGAGGTAGCCCTGCTAAATTTCCACTTAACCGTGTGATTGCTGGATGGACAGAAGGCGTACAATTAATGCCCACTGGAAGTAAATGGCGCTTTTTTATTCCACCCCATTTAGCCTACGGCGATAGACAAATTAGCGCAGAAATTGGCGCCAATAGTACCTTAATTTTTGAAGTAGAATTAATTGCTTTTAGGTAATTACATGAGTTCACTCAACTCTAACCATTGCAATTCCTTTTCTTCCAATATTTGGTTAATCTGGATTAAACGGTCTGAGAGTTGTTGAATCTGGTCAAAGTTTAAATTACCCGCACTCATTTTATCAGTTAAGTCTTGCCGCTCTTTTTCTAAGAGTGGCATTTCTTTTTCAAGCTGTTCAAAAGCACGCTTCTCATTGAAACTGGGTTTGCGTTTGGGTGTTGCAGGCGCACTGCTTGCAACCGAAGCAGCTTTTGCAGCAACCGCTTCTTCTGTGGTCTGACCCTTGCTTTTATTGGATTCAAGCACGGCCCATTTGTTTTCTTTTTTCTCGTTGTCTTTGAGCCAGATCCGGTATTGGGTATAGTTACCAGGAAAATCCCTTACTTCGCCCTCACCTTCAAATACAAATAAGTGGTCTACCAATCGGTCCATAAAATACCTATCGTGCGATACAATCATCACACAACCTTGGTATTCACTTAAGAAGTTTTCTAATACCGCCAGTGTTGGAAGATCCAAATCGTTGGTAGGCTCATCTAGGATTAAAAAGTTGGGATTGGTAAATAGTATGGTGAGCAATTGCAAACGCTTGCGTTCTCCCCCACTCAAGGCAGAGAGATAAGTATATTGTTTGTCTGGAGAGAATAAGAACAACTCTAGAAACTGCGCTGCACTTAAGCTTCCGCCTTTTGCCAAAGGAAAATTCTCAGCAAAGGTTTTCACGTATTCAATCACGCGCATGTCTTCTTTGATTACAAGACCTTGTTGAGAAAAATTACCAAAGACAATGGTATCTCCTATTACAATCTTACCGCTATCTGCGGGTTCCAATTGTTGTAGCACATTCATAAAAGTAGATTTCCCTACTCCATTCTTTCCAATAATACCAATACGTTCTCCCTTGCTAAAATTGTAATCAAAGCCTTTTAAAATGGGTTTATCAGCGAATGATTTGTAGACTTTTTTCATCTCTACAATCTTGCCTCCTAAACGGCTCATCTTCACTTCTAACTGTAGTTGTACGTCTTCAATTTTTTGTTTGGCCTTTGCTTCTACTTCATAGAAATTATCTTGCCTACTCTTGCTCTTGGTAGTTCTAGCCTTGGGTTGCTTGCGCATCCACTCCAATTCTTTTCTAAATTGGTTTTTGGCTTTATCAATACTGGCTAATTCGCTTTCAATTCTGGCAGCCTTTTTTTCCATGTAGTTTTCATAGTTGCCCGTGTAGACATACATGTTCTCTCTTTCTAATTCCCAGATCTCTTCACATACGGCGTCTAGAAAATACCTATCGTGGGTAACCAATAGCAGGGTTACATTTTCTTGGTTTAAATATTGCTCTAACCACTCAATCATCTCTACATCTAGGTGGTTGGTGGGCTCATCCATCATGAGCATGGTGTGTTGGTGTTCAAAGCCAATATCAATCAAAGTCTTGGCCAGTGCTACCCTTTTTCTTTGTCCCCCGCTGAGCTCGCTCACGGGATTCTTTAAATGGTGTACGTTTAATTTGTCTAGGATCTGTTTTACCTTGGCTTCAAAATCCCAGGCATTCAGGTCTTCCATTTCAGCAATAGACTCTGCAATCATTTCCCCGTCTTCCTGTTCCATGGCGTCTTCGTATTTGCGAATGGCCGTGATAATGGGGTGTTTTAAATGAAAGATATTCTCTAAGACGGTTTTGTCTTCTTCAAAGTGGGGGTCCTGCTCAAATAGGGCCACTGTAACGTCTTTGTTGATCCATGACTTACCGGAATCAGCGGTCTCCTGACCAGCCAATATGCGCAATAAAGTGGATTTACCTACCCCATTACGGGCAATTAGACCAATTTTGTCACCCTCGTTAATATGAAAGGAAATATTTCTAAAAAGCGGATTAATGCCATAACTCTTGGTCAGACCTTCAACGGAAACATAATGCATGCTGCAAAGATAAGGCATCCACGCTCAAGACCATCCTAGGCCTACTAGAGCTCTTGAATCTTAATATTACGCAACCAGATATCGCCCCCATGGTCTTGAATGGCAATATGGCCCTTTTTACTCATCCCGTACTGGGGATAATCCTTCCATTTACCAGCAGCTTTGGCTTTGTTCCATGCATCGCTCCAAAGCTCATATTCCACCACCCTTTTTCCATTTAACCAGTGTTCTACCCGTCCACGATTCACAATAATCACGGTATGATTCCATTTCCCAGCTGGTAGTGTAGCGTCCATGGCAGGTGCCTGCATGGCATAATTGGCCCCTGTTTTTTGCCAATTCTCTATTTTTTCAGGATAACCCTGGTCATCTAATAATTGGTATTCTGGGCCACTATGAAAGCTGGCATCTGATTGCTCATTGACCATGTATAGTAAACCACTATTACCCCCCTTAGAGATTTTCCAGTCAAAAACAAGTTTAAAATTTTCATACTCGGCCTCGGTAATCAGGTCTGCATGATTGCCTTTATTTAGACCATTCCCGTATAAAAGCCCACCCACTACTTTCCAGGAATCAGAAGGCTTGTTTTGAAATGTACGCCAGCCAGCTAGCGTTTTACCATCAAATATGGGTACTAACTTGTTAGACTGGGCCTGAAGCAAACCAAAACCAATGGTCAAAAGAAACAAAAGGCAGAAACGGGTTTTCATAATTGCTAATTGAGTACTTAAAATTACAAAAAGTACTGAGTCAATCCCCCAAAACCATCCTTGGTCTGGGTTCATTTTCTGATTACTGCATTGAACTTTGTACTTTTGAAACCGTTATAGTCGCATATGAAGCAATTCAACGTTCCATTAGAATACCGGAGTCCACTCATTACTGCCATTAAACAGTATAGAAAAGCAGCTGATAAATTAAAAAAAGATCTAAGCCCTACATTGTTGGATTTGGGAAAGGTTCAAATTTATCTAGCCCGTCATTTTGGATTTTGCTATGGTGTGGAGAATGCTATTGAAATTGCTTTTAGTACGGTAGCTGAGAACCCAGGCAAAAGAATTTTTCTGTTAAGTGAAATGATTCACAATCCTCAGGTAAATGCAGACTTAATTGCCATGGGTGTTCAATTTATGCAAGACACTTATGGCAAACAGATTATTTCATTTGATGAACTAACAGGAGAAGACATTGTCATTATCCCCGCATTTGGTACCACCCTTGATATTGAAGCATTATTAGAAAGCAAGGGTATAGCCACAGCTAAATACAATACTACCTGCCCCTTTGTAGAGAAGGTATGGAACAGAAGCGAACAAATTGCAGAGAAGGGTTATAGTATTGTCATACATGGTAAACCCAAACACGAAGAAACACGCGCCACATTTTCACACGCTGCTGTTCATACCGCTACTGTAGTAGTGAATGATATGAAAGAAACCGTTGAACTTGCCAAATACATTACAGGAGAAAAACCTGCTAGCGAATTTTATACTGATTTCAAAGGCCGCTATTCAGAGGGTTTTGACATTACCAAAGACTTGGTAAAATTTGGCGTGGTCAATCAAACTACTCAGTTGGCTACAGATACCCAAGCCATTTCTGATTATTTGAAAAATGTGATGATTAGAAAGTATCAATTAACTACTGAAACCATTGATCAACATTTTGCTGATACCAGAGATACACTTTGCTATGCCACCAATGACAACCAAACAGCCGTAGGTGGTATGCTGGAAACTGAAGCTGATCTAGCCATTGTGATTGGAGGATACAATAGCAGCAATACTTCTCATTTGGTTGAACTCTGTGAAGCCAAACTACCTACTTATTTTATAGATACGCCTGATAGAATCCTTGACAAGCATAGCATTGTTGATTGTAATTGGCATACCAAGGAACAAAGAACCGTAACCCATTTTTTACCAGAGAAAGAACCTCTTCGTATTTTAATCACCAGTGGTGCTAGTTGCCCAGATGCCGTGGTAGAATCAGTGATCAAAAAAATTGCAGCCCTCTATAAGGTTGAACAGCAATTAGAAAATCAACTAATTATTTTCAAGTAAGCGTTTTTCAAAACTATTCTAGTTTTATTATTGCTGAATTACTAAATAAAATAAGACTATCATTTTATTTGGTATTACAATCTCCCCGAAAATTTAGTTTATTAGTCAATATACCCTCTGAAGGGTATATATAGTTTGTTGTAGCCATCTATGTTTGTTACACAAAACTTATTAAATGAAAAAATTATTACTGATTATTCCAATTGTATTGTTCTGTACAATTGTACAAGCACAACCTCTTATTAAAACCTTTATCGGTGGTGGGGTTTCGCTTCCAAATTTTAAATACAGTAATAATTATGGCAAAGACGCATATCCACGAAGCATGAATATGGGATATACAGTAGGTGCTTTTGCAAAAACTTCTCTTTTTGGATCTAGAACAGGAATGACATTTGGACTGAACTATTTACAAGCTGGAGCAATAGACAATGCTCCACTTAATCCACTTTATAAAGAAACAAACGTTAGACTCAACTATTTACAAGGTGAATTTTATTTTTCTTCTGACATAAAATTTATTGAATTGTGCGGAGGTCTTTATCTGAATAGTGCGCTTAGTGGTAAAAAAAGCATCACCAAAGCGGATGGGACTACTAGCAATTCCGATATAAAGTTTGGAATCTATTCAGAAAATGGAGATGAAATGCACAGAACTGATTTTGGTTATACCCTAAAAACAATTGTAAATATTTCAAAACTAAAACTGATACTAGGGTATTATAAAGGGTTTGATAATATTAGCACGGTTGTTGAAGAAAATGTACAAAATAAAGTATTCACTGCAGCCATTGCATTTCCAATATTCTAGTCTTCTTAGTTTACAATAAACTAAAAACTTTAAAACCTTATCCATATAAAAAAGTAAAAGTCAAAATTCATTCTTGAATTTTGACTTTTACTTTTAAGCTATCTCTTCTTTCAACTCTTCATTCTTCACTTTCTCCCCCCCTCTTCACGCTACACTCTACTTCCTCACTCTTCACTACTTTAAAGTTCTCTGCACAACAAATGCTCCAACTTTTTTGCCTTGTTCCGTTCCTACTTCCACGCCAAAACGATAGTGGATACCACCATATAATCTACTAATAGAAGCTTCGCCCGCGGCTTGGTAAAATGATTTAAAATTTCTTTCCATACCAATATAACGTAGGTCACTGGTATCACGGAAAGCAAAATTATCACCATACAATTCTGTTAACACCGTAGCTGCAGAAGCAGAAATACTGCTATGTCCACTGGTATATTCAGGAAATGGTGGGGTTTGTAAATAAGGCACATAATTTCTATCAATCAGCTCATTGATGACTGTAACAGGACGCACCAAACTACTTCTATACTTTTCATCCCAACAAGAAATGAATGCATCATATAGGGCAATACTGGTTAAAGAATAGGTCATAGCCACTTTAACTGCATCAGCCTTACTTTCTTTGGCTGCAATGGCTGCAATCCCCATCCAGTGTCCACCTGGTGTGATTTTTTTATTTCCAAACATCATGTGTCCTGAATGCTCAATCACAAAGGGATTATCATCCCAAAATTTGGCAATCATCTTTAATGAATCCGTGAGTGTTTTATTTACCGCGTACACTTCATTAGCATATTTGTAGAATTCACTATTACTATCTGCATTATAGGGTGGTGGGGGAATGGGTTTAAACTGAGCCGCCGAATCCATGACCATGGGTTTCATGGTATTCCAACACCATTCAACACCGTCTAAATAGTCTGGTGGTGTTGGTCGCCATTTACCAGGCTCATTACTTCCCAAATATTTTTGCTTGCCCCTAGACTGAGGATACCCATCTGTCTTAGCCCTTGCAACCACCACATTCCCTATACTGTCTCCAAATGCAATAGACCTATCATAAGTGTCTTGATCCATTGACGCTTTAAACTGAGCATAGGTATTTGCTTCATAGGTTTTGAGTGAATCAAGGGAAAATACCACTTTGTGCACCACCGTAAAGAAAGCCTTTGTTGCAGCAAGTGTATAATTATAAGACTTCCCTTTTTCTGGCTCTGGCATGTGGGCAAAACCATGCAGCTTTGCAGCTATAGATGGTGATCCCGGCTTTGTATGTCTAATGGCTTCATAAGAAGCTAAAGAAGAATACACATAAATTCTACTTGCCACAGGAGGGGTAAATACGTCATAAATAATGATTTGAGTTAATTGATCCTGATTCTCGTGCACCACAGCTGCATCATTGATGATGACTTTATCTTGTTGGCCACAAGAGAACAGAACAACCGATAGGCATGCCCCCATTAGCCCTTTCAAAAACTGGCGATTCATAACTGTTTATTTAAGTGATACGTTTCTGGTTTCTCCTTTAGCATTAGTAATGCTTAACCCTTTTACCGCAGCACCTAGTGTTAGAAAACGCCCAGATTGCGATAAAAAAGAAGCACCATAATAAGCTTCCATTACTTGTTTCTTGCCATTGGATAAACTAAGGTGGGCAGTTCTATCACTAGGTAGCAAAGGAATATTTAAAGAACTTGATTTTAATTCAAAGATTTTTAAAGGACCTCTATTTTGTGCAGCAGCCAATAAGGTTTTACCATTGGCGTGACGCAGTTTTACTAAACCCTTTCCATTACCAGGTATAAAGATACCGCTTTGCAATATGGATAAAGGTACAAACCCACCCTTACCGTCTCCTTTTAAAAAGAGGCCATTCAAAGCATCATACCTACCAACAGACACTTCAGTGCCATAATCATTTCCATTAATCACTAGGTCTAAATTACCATCCCCATCAAAATCATCAGCCACCATACCATTGAGTACAGAGAACTGAGCTTCTTTTGGTAGGGCTTGAAAACTAAATTGACCATTGCCCTCGTTGCGCATTAAAACCGATTGAAGATTTACAGCTTCTAGCTTTTGCGCATCTTTCATTTGCTCCTCGGTAAATATTTTGTCAATAGTAGTTACCGCATAGGTTTTGTAATTCTGAAATTTAGAACGCATGCTGATCATCTGTTTCACCATATCGTCACGGGTTTGAGCAGGAAAAGGTTTTAACTGCCCCTCTTGATCAGGTAGGTATAAATAAGGAAATGCATCATAGCTATCATTCTTGTCAAAGTCTTTGGCCAAAATGCCTACTGGTGTTTTGGGGCTGGCCCTATAAAAACTGTTTTCACCCAAATTTCCCAATACATAATCAAGATCACCATCATTGTCAAAATCACCTGGTGCAATGGTATTCCACCAACCTGTTTGTGATTGAACACCTGTTGAAGCTGTTGCATTTTTGAATTGACCTTTTTCATTTTTCAAAAAAGTTACAGGCATCCACTCACCAGCCAAGATTAAATCGGGCCAGCCATCTTGGTCATAGTCAGTAAATATGGCATCACAAACCAATCCCAGATTATTCAATGATGATGCTACTTGTGCAGTTACATCTGTAAATTGAACTTTCCCATTTTTAGTATCATTTCTATAAATAAAACTAGAAACTGGCTTGGGATAATTCCAAGGGTCAATCCTTCCAGATACAAACAAATCTAAGTCACCGTCTTTGTCATAATCTATGGAGCGAACACAAGCTTTACTAGTAAAATTTTGTGGTATTGCACTAATGTCTAAAGTAAAATTCCCCTTACCATCGTTAAGATAAAACTTGTCTTGATATACTTCTGTATTACGCTGGTTTTCATAACCACCACTCACGGTATACAAGTCTAAATCTGCATCGCCATCGGCATCAAATAATAAAACGCCAAGGTCTTCCCATCTTTTGGTATTGATATCTGCTTTTGCAATCACAGGTTTTTGTACAAATGAGCCATTGCTCTGTTGCAAAAATAATTGGCTGCTAAAAGAGAACGAACCACCAGTAATCAAATCATCTAACCCATTTCCATCCACATCGCCAACGGCTAAAGCTGGACCATATTCTGAGAATTTATGTGGGATTAATTTTTGAATATTAAAGTCTACAAAATCTTTTTCCTCTTGGGTATAATTGATTTTTACGGCTGAAGTAATTTCTTTAAACAAAGTATTGCTTGCAAAGACTTCATTGAATGAGGCAGTTTTTTCGTTTGCATTTTTAATGGAAAGCCTAAGCACTTGATCTACTTTTACATTCAATAATGTTTGCTTTGCACCATTGTTCCATTTAACAATCACAGAATCTATATTTTGAGTCTTGCCCAAACCAAAATGCGCCAATCCTGAAACACTGGACAAATAACCACGATAAGGATTTTGTTCTAAAACCTGTTGCTGACCTCCATAGTGCAGTTCAATCCAAGTTCCCAATCCATTTTTATTTAAACTGTCTCCTTCTAAATGAATGTCTATATAATGGGCTGTTTCTTTGTTTTTATCTCTTTCTGTATTTTTAAAAATGCCAGCTTCATCATTGATATTATTGACCACTAAGTCAAGGTCTCCGTCATTATCCAAATCTGCATAAACTGCACCGTTTGAAAAAGAGGGAATGGTCATACCCCACTCTTTAGACATATTGCTAAAACTCAAATTCCCATTATTCTTAAATGCGTAATTATGAATCTTTACTTCAGGAATTTGTTCTAAGAGCTGCGCTTTTGACGCAATAGAAAAAGAAGTATTTCTAAATGCTACAAAATCATGATCCGTTACGTCTTTTGGAAAACCATTGGT
>CAIZMD010000387.1 GCA_903933995.1 uncultured Bacteroidota bacterium | reverse complement strand
CGTGTAAAAACAATGGTTCGTGAGAATGGAAAATTGAGTAACAAATTGATTGAAACAACTGTTGGACGCTGTTTATTTAACCAGCATGTTCCTGTTGAAGTTGGTTTTGTCAATGCATTACTTACCAAGAAAAATCTTCGTGAAATTATTGGTGACATTATCAAGATCACAGACGTTCCAAAAACTGCTAAGTTCTTGGACGATATCAAAACACTTGGATTCCGTATGGCCTTCCGTGGTGGTTTGAGCTTTAGTGTGAATGACTTGATTGTACCAGATTTGCGTGACGAATTATTGGACAATGCAAAAACTGAAGTAGAAGAGGTTTGGGAAAACTATAATATGGGTTTAATTACCAATAACGAGCGTTATAACCAAGTTATTGATATCTGGAGCCGTGTGGATACACGTATTACAGAAACCCTAATCCGTGAAATGGCTACTGATAAGCAAGGTTTCAACTCAGTTTACATGATGTTGGATTCCGGAGCCCGTGGTAGTAAAACACAGGTTAAACAGCTGGTAGGTATTCGTGGATTGATGGCTAAACCAAGAAAGAGTGGTAGCTCAGGTTCTGAGGTAATTGAAAACCCCATCCTTTCTAACTTTAAAGGTGGTCTAAACGTATTGGATTACTTTATCTCTACCCACGGTGCTCGTAAGGGTCTTGCGGATACTGCCTTGAAAACTGCCGATGCGGGTTATTTGACTCGTAGGTTGGTTGACGTTTCTCAAGACGTGGTAATTGCAGAAGACGATTGCGGTACTTTACGTGGTAATGCAACATCAGCGTTGAAAGACAATGAAGATGTGATTGAACCATTAGCAGATAGGATTGAAGGACGTACTTCTTTACACAATGTTTACCATCCTGTAACAGAAGAACTAATCATCTTAGCTGGTGAAGAAATCTCTCATGATGTTGCTCAACAAATTGAAGACAGCGGTATTGAAACCGTTGAAATCAGGTCAGTATTGACTTGTGAAGCTAAGCGTGGTGTTTGTGTAAAATGTTATGGTAAGAATTTAGCAACGGGATATATTGCTCAACGCGGTGACGCAGTGGGTATTATTGCTGCCCAATCAATTGGAGAGCCTGGTACTCAGTTAACCTTGCGTACCTTCCACGTGGGTGGTGTTGCTGGATCTTCAAACATTGAATCAACCTTGAACGCTAAGTTTGATGGTACTATTCAATTTGATGGGTTACGTACAGTAGATGCCCTAAACAATGAAGGCAATAAAATACGCATAGTTATTGGACGTACTGGTGAGGTTCGTATCATGGATGTGAAGAATGATCGTTTGATGATTACCAATAACGTTCCTTATGGAGCTACATTGAATGTGAAAGACGGTCAGCAAGTGAAAAAAGGAGACGTGATTTGTACATGGGATCCATTTAACAACGTCATTGTTGCGGAAGTAAATGGTTCTATTAAGTTCTCTGATGTTATTGACGGTGTTACTTACCGTGATGAAGCTGATGAGCAAACTGGTCACAGAGAAAAAGTGGTTATTGAAACCAAAGACAAAACTAAGATCCCAACCATTATTGTAGAAGGCGGCAAAGAAGCCAAACACTATAACTTACCAGTTGGATCACATATTGGTATTGAAGAAGGTGACGACGTTAAAGCTGGTCAGGTATTGGTGAAGATTCCTCGTATCCTAGGTAAGCTTAGGGATATCACAGGAGGTCTGCCACGTGTAACTGAACTCTTTGAAGCACGTAATCCAGGTAACCCTGCCATTGTTTGCGAAATTGATGGTGTGGTAGCATTTGGTAATGTGAAGCGTGGTAACCGCGAAATCATTGTAGAATCTAGAGACGGAATGGTGAAGAAATACTTGGTTCCATTGACACGCCAGATTTTGGTGCAAGATGGTGACTTTGTAAAAGCTGGTACGCCAATGTCTGATGGTCAAATTGCACCTGCAGATATCCTAGCTATTAAAGGACCATTTGCTGTTCAAGAATACGTTGTAAACGAGATTCAAGAAGTATACCGTTTGCAGGGTGTTAGAATCAATGACAAACACGTGGAAGTAATCGTTCGCCAGATGATGAAGAAGGTGGAGATTGTTGACGCGGGTGATACCAAGTTCTTAGAAGAAGATCTGGAAGACAGATTTGACTTTATTGAAGAGAACGACCGTATCTATGACAAGAAAGTTGTTACAGATGCAGGTGAAAGCAGCAAGTTCAAAGCTGGTCAAATTGTTACCGTACGTGAGTTCAGGGAAGAAAATTCCATCTTGCGTAGAAGCGACAAGAAACTAGTTGAAGTTCGTGATGCTAAGCCAGCTACCGCAACACCAGTATTGTTGGGTATCACTAAAGCTTCTTTGGGTGTACAAAGCTGGATCTCAGCTGCGTCATTCCAAGAGACAACCAAAGTGTTGAGCCAAGCTGCTATTCAAGGCAAAATGGACAGCATGTTGGGATTGAAAGAAAACGTGATTACCGGTCATTTGATTCCTGCAGGTTCTGGACAAAAAGAGTTCGAGAACATGATTGTAGGTAGCAAAGAAGAATACGAAGTATTGGCCACTACTCGTGAAGCGATGAGCTTTGACGAAGAAGAATAAGCCTTATTTCTGTTAAATCATACTAAGGAAAAGTAGGAAGTGTAAAAACTTCCTACTTTTATTTTGTTTAGAAAGGAATCTCCTTTAAACAGGTTCAAACAACTTCAAACAGCAGCCATGAAAAATTTTACAACAGGATTAAATATTGCATTGGTACTTGCCGTAGCCGTGCTTTTTTATCTTCAGTTTTCCAACAAAAAAACTTCAGCTGGTACCAGTTCTACTGTTGCCGCAACGCCAGGTAGTTTTAAAATTGCCTATTTTGAAATGGACAGCATTGAAAACCATTATGACTATTTCAAAGAAGTACGTAATATTTTGCGTGCCAAAGACCAAGACAATGGAAGGCAATTGGGTGAAATGAAAAACACTTTTGTTGCTAAGTACCAAGAATTACAGAAGAATGCCCAATCTATGACTCAGGCTGAATTAGCCGCCAAACAACAGGAGTTGGGTCAAATGGAAAAAACTTTCCAAAACAAAGAACAAATGTTGAATCAAGATTTGCAAAATGAAAGTTTCAAGCGTTTGCAAGAAGTTAAAAAGCGTATTGAAGACTATTTGAAAGAATACAATAAAGACAAGGGTTATGCCTATGTGTTTACTGGTTCTCCAGACTTGATCTACTTAAAAGATACTGCTTACAATATTACCAGTGACTTGATTTTGGGATTAAATGCCCAAGCCAAGAAGAAGTAAGAACTTCAATCATATTTATTATCTTCAAATCCCGTTATAAAAAGCGGGATTTTTTTTATGAGTACAAACAGCAGCTTCAAACCTACCCTTGGTCTATTTGACGCCACTATGATTGTGGCAGGGGGCATGATTGGTTCCGGTATCTTTATTGTGAGTGCAGATATTACCCGTAATGTGGGTAGTGCTGGTTGGCTGGTTGTAGTCTGGTTGATTACCGGATTTATGACCATTACTGCTGCAGTGAGTTATGGTGAATTAAGTGCCATGTATCCCAAAGCTGGTGGACAATATGTATACTTGAAAGAAGCTTATAATCCTTTGGTGGGCTTTCTCTTTGGTTGGAGTTTCTTTTCGGTGATTCAAACTGCTACTATTGCGGCCGTAGGGGTGGCTTTTAGCCGATTTACCGCTTATTTGATACCTGCGGTAGGAGAAGGTAATATTTTACTTGATTTGGGCTTTTTAAAGATTTCTGCTGCACAGTTATTGGCCATAGCCTTAATTATCTTTCTTACTTATACCAATACTAGAGGGGTGAAGGGTGGGAAGATTATCCAATCTACTTTTACAGTAACTAAGCTGGTTTCTTTATTTGGTTTAATTGTGTTTGGTTTTCTATTGTCCAAACAAAGTTTTTGGAATGAAAACTGGGCAACCGGTTTAACAGCCGTACAAGACCTTGGTGCAAAAGATGCATCTGGGATTTTACAACCAACGGGTTGGCATCCTATTTCTGGAGCGGTTTTAATAGGAGCCATCGCGGCAGCCATGGTGGGTTCTATTTTTAGTTCTGATTCTTGGAACAACGTTACTTTTATTGCAGGTGAAATTAAAAATCCACAACGCAATATTGGTCTTAGTTTGTTTCTGGGAACTTTAATTGTAACCTTGATTTATGTAACTGCCAATTTGATGTATTTGCATGTACTGCCCTTACAACAGATTGCTTATGCAGAGAATGATCGTGTAGCGGTAGTTGCAGCCAATGCCATATTTGGTAATGCTGGTACCATAGTCATTGCGGTGATGATTATGATTTCTACTTTTGGTTGTAACAACGGGTTGATCCTAGCAGGAGCTAGGGTATATTATACCATGGCAAAAGATGGTTTGTTTTTCAAAAAAACGGGAGAACTCAATAAGAATGCTGTTCCTGAATATGCTTTGTGGATTCAGTGTTTTGTAGCTAGTCTGCTTTGTTTGAGTGGTAAATATGGTGACCTTTTAACCATGGTTTCTTTTGTAGTGGTGATCTTTTATGTATTAACCATTATTGGCATTTTTATTCTTAGGAAAAAACTGCCAGATGCACCAAGACCTTATAAAGCTTTTGGATATCCTATTTTACCATTGATCTATATTGTTATGGCTACCACATTTTGTATTGGATTAGTATGGACATCTCCTACATATTCTCTTTGGGGTTTGGGTATTACCGCCATCGGAGTACCTTTGTACTATCTGGCTGTAAACAATCAAAAAAGAGCTGAATAACATGTCTTATACAGATATCAAGGGTTTATTTGAGGAGTTCAAAAATTTGAAAGTAGCCATCATTGGTGATGTGATGTTGGATACTTATTGGTGGGGATCAACGGATAGAATATCGCCGGAGGCTCCCGTACCCATTGTGGCTTTACAAAAAATGGAACATAGGGTTGGAGGTGCAGCAAATGTGGCTTTAAATGCAGCTTCTTTGGGTGCCAATACTAGTATCATTTCTGTGATTGGTGAGGATGCAGATGGAAGAAATTTGTCCGCTTTATTAGCAGCCCATGGTATCAATACTTCCTTGCTTTTAACTAGTGCTGAAAGGATTACTACCAATAAGACCAGGGTCATGAGTAGGAATCAACAAATGATGCGTTTAGACGCTGAAATTACTAGCGATATTAGTACTACTACCGAGACCATTTTGTTGCACAAAATCAAAGAACAGTTTGAATCTGAAAAACCTGATGTACTCATTTTTGAAGACTATAATAAAGGGGTTTTAACGGCTAGTTGTATTAAAGCAGTGATTGCACTTTGCAAAGAATATGGTGTTGTCACTACGGTGGATCCTAAGAAAAAGAATTTTCTGGCTTTCCAAGGGGTAGATATTTTCAAACCCAATCTCAAAGAAGTAAAAGAAGGTTTGAATCTAAGTTTGGATCAGGTTGACCTTGCTAATATGGAATTGGTACATCAAACTTTGCAAGCGCATTTGCAACATCGGATTTCATTAATTACTTTATCTGAAAAAGGGGTGTTTTATCAGATAGACAAAGATGCTTGCATCATACCTACCCATGTTAGAAATATAGCCGATGTGAGTGGTGCTGGCGATACCGTCATTGCCGTTGCTTCCATGGTCTATGCCATTACCAAAGACATGCACTTGGCCGCAGAAATGGCCAATCTAGCAGGTGGATTGGTTTGTGAAGAAGTGGGTACAGCGGCTATTAATGCTGAATTGTTATTGAAAGAATCGCAAGCCATTTTGGGGTAGCCTATTCTTTCTTACAAATAGTTGAACATGCGAAAATATGCAGTGATAGTAGCGGGTGGATCCGGATTGAGAATGGGTGCAGACAAACCAAAGCAGTTTTTACTACTGAGAGGGAAACCCATTTTGTATTATACCATTAACCAGTTTTTTAAAGCCTATCCGGAGATCCAAGTTTTATTGGTCCTACCCAAGGACTTTTTAAAGGAAGGTCAAGGACTTTTGAAAGAACTAGATGCATCAATTGATCTTAGGTTTGTAACCGGTGGAGCAACCAGATTTCATTCTGTTCAAAATGGATTAAATTGTATTAAAGAACCAGGTATTGTTTTTGTACATGATGGGGTTAGATGTTTAATTACAGAAAATCTAATCAAAGCTTGTTATGAACAAGCCCTAGCAATAGGTTCAGCCATTCCTGCAGTAGCAGCAACGGATAGTATTCGACTTGTTCAGGGTGATACTAGCCAAATAGCTGATAGAAACCTGGTTAGAATTATACAGACACCTCAAACCTTTCAAACAAGTTTATTGCTTCCTGCTTTTGATACGGAATATGTAGCATCTTTTACAGATGAAGCCACGGTTGTAGAAGCGTCTGGAAAAATGATTCACTTAATAGAAGGTGATTACAACAATATTAAAATTACCAGACCGGTGGATTTATTGATTGCAGAAAATATTTTAAAACAAAGGGAATCAGATTCAAATAAATTTTAAAATAATTAACTGTACTTAAAACGATTGTGTACTATTAACTATAAGCCATGAAAACAAGAAATCTACAAAGAATGTTGAATAGCTTTTTGGCTATTTTTTTATTAAGCATATATAGTCTTAGCGCTGCTGCAAATGATTTGGCAGATGGAATAGCTATGCAGGGAAGGTGGGATTTGACCATTGAAAAAGATGGCAAACAATTGCCTTCATGGTTAGAAGTGCAGCATTCAGGAAGCCATACTTTTATTGGTAGGTTTGTGTATGCCTTTGGCAGTGCAAGACCTGTTGCAGAAATCAAGTTTGCCAAGAACCATTTTAGTTTCTCCATTCCACCACAATGGGAACCAGGCAATGCTAATATGGATTTTGAAGGAGAATTTGAAGGAGACCACTTAAAAGGAACCATGGTTTATACCGATGGAAAAAAGTATCCATTTACAGGAGTGAAAGCACCTTCTTTGAAAAGAGAAAATGCAGTACAATGGGGTAGTCCTATTAACTTGATTGGTAAGTCTGATATGAATGAATGGACGGCCATAGGGAGCAATCAATGGACAGTGATTAATGGCGTATTAACTAGCGCCAAATCTGGATCCAATTTGATGACCAAAATGACTTTTGATGATTTTAAATTACACGTTGAATTCCGTTATCCTAAGGGTAGTAATAGTGGTGTTTATCTACGTGGTCGATATGAAGTACAGATAGTTGATAGTAAGGGTATGGAACCTTGGAATGATGAGTTTAGTGCAGTTTATGGATTTTTGCCTGCCAACGAAATGGTTGCCAAAGACCCGGGTGAATGGCAGACTTATGATATTACCCTAGTTGGAAGAATAGTCACTGTTGTTGCAAATGGCAAAACTGTGATTAGTTTGGCTACTATTCCTGGTATTACAGGAGGGGCCATTGATAGTAAAGAAGGGGAACCGGGTCCTATTATGATTCAAGGAGACCATGGTCCCATTGAGTTTAGGAATATTGTGATTACTCCAGCCAAATAAGCGGAGTGGCAGTTTTCTTCAATGTCTTTTGAAACATTTTGCACATAGTGATTGAATTGGAAGGTATTGCAGTTAATTCTGCTATTTTTGCCAAGGTTTTGAAAAACGAAAGGTTAAACACTGGTTTATCCAATCCGTGATTTTAATTTACAATTGAATAGAATTTTATGGTCATTGCACCCAGAATGCGTGGATTTATATGTTTAACGGCACACCCTTTGGGTTGTGAGCAAAACATTATTAATCAAATCAATTATGTCAAATCTAAAGGAGCTATTGATGGACCTAAAAAAGTACTGGTAATTGGTGCTTCAACAGGTTTTGGATTGGCTTCTAGAATCACTGCAGCTTTTGGTTCTGGTGCAGCAACCATCGGGGTCTTTTTTGAAAAGCCACCAGCAGAAGGTAAAACAGCTACCCCAGGTTGGTATAATAGTATGGCATTTCAAGATCAAGCTGCACAAGCAGGAATCTATGCCAAAAGTATTAATGGAGATGCGTTCTCCAATGAGATCAAAGAAAGAACCATTAAGACCATTAAAGAAGACTTGGGTCAAATTGATTTGGTTATCTATAGCTTGGCTTCACCAGTTCGTGTTCATCCTGTAACAGGAGTCATGCACAGGTCCGTATTAAAACCCATTGGTCAAACCTATAGCAACAAAACAGTTGATTTTCACACTGGAATTGTTACAGAGATTAGCATTGAACCCTGCAATGAGGAGGATATTACCAATACAGTAGCCGTAATGGGTGGAGAAGATTGGGAAATGTGGATGGATGCTTTAAAAGCTGCAGACGCTTTAGCGGAAGGAGCAATGACATTGGCCTATTCTTATATTGGACCTGCTTTAACAGAAGCCGTATATAGAAAGGGAACTATTGGTAGGGCCAAGGATCATTTAGAAGCAACCGCTTTTAAAATTGCTGATAAACTCAAAGACCTAAATGGTAAAGCTTTTGTATCTGTCAACAAAGCCTTGGTTACACAAGCTAGTTCTGCCATTCCAGTGATTCCATTGTATATTTCATTGCTCTATAAAGTGATGAAAAAAGATGGTCTACACGAGGGCTGTAT
>CAIZMD010000386.1 GCA_903933995.1 uncultured Bacteroidota bacterium | reverse complement strand
GCGCTCCATGGCGGGTACAATTTCTTTTCTAACAATACTGGTTGGTACATTCCAATAAGGACTAAAAACCACATATTTTAATTTGCCATTAAAGATGACCGTGCTATTGGCAGCCTTACCTACAATCACATTCATGTCCATCACATTCTTGCCACTATCATAAACGTGTAATCGGTACTCTGGAATATTTACCAAGATATAATTGCTATCGGTTTGTGGGGGCATCCAACGCAGTCTTTCTAGGTTCACCAAAATCTGTTCAATGCGTTTGGCAATGGGTATATTCAATGATTGAATCATCTTATTGCCAATACTGCCATCAATGGATAAACCCATTCTTTTTTGATATTGTTTTGAAGCAATCAATAAACTACTATCAAATACTTGGCTACTATCTTTTGTAGCAAGGTCTCCTAGTTCAAATAGTTTTTGTTTGATCAACAAAACCGCGTCTGAGCTGTCTCCTTTTTTCAATGATTTTTTGAGCAGGGGAATGCTATCCTGGCTACCTGTTTTTAGTAATTCATAATAGACAGCTAATTGACTTTGTAATTTTTGAAACTGTGGATTAAAAGAGGCATAGGATGCTATATCAGCCGCTTTTGATTTAATAGAAGAATCCAATAATGCAGCAAGGTCTAGTTTTCTACGAGGGATAAACCATCCTAAATCGGCCGCGTCTAAATCACTGCCCTTATATACTTTGGCTGCGTATTGGAAAAACTGTCCGGTAAATAATAATTCTGTTTTTAAAATGCTGTCTGCAGACATTTTATGCAAGCTATCATTTACAGCAGTTGCATAAAAACTATTCAGGATAGGATTGATTAAACTGCTATCCTGTAAATCAATTGCAGCCGTATTCAATAGGTTTAGAAAATGATTGGCCTGTTCCGTAATGCCCTTATTGTCAAACCAAGCGTATTGAAAATTCCGCACTTTGTAAAAGTCTTGGTATTGTTCTTCAAAGGATTGAAAGTCTGGATGCGTTTCTAAAAATTGACTAATGCCAAGACTATCAAAAAATAGGTTATTAAAGGAAGTGGTTTTGGTGATGCTGGTATCACGCACCACGGCTCTTTTTTGCTTTTTGAAGTTTTTGCAGGCTGCAAAAAGCATTAGCAGACATACTGCAATGGTTAAGTGCTTGCTTTTCATATTGGTAAGATACTGAATTAAGTCAAGGGACTGACAGGATTGGCCAATAGGGTCATGGCCACAACGCCTGCGGTTTCTGTTCTAAGTCTGGTTTCACCCAAACTCACGGGAATAAAATTGTTTTGCAGCGCCAGGTCAATTTCTTCTCTGCTAAAATCACCTTCTGGTCCTATTAAAATCAAACTGTTTAGCGCAGCAGGAACCTGTTGTAAAGGGTTCTTTTGATCATCCTCACAATGTGCTATCAGTTTCAAGTCTTGGTCTGCTGCTGCTATTAATTTTGTAACAGCCATTGGTTCATGTAATATGGGTAGCCAACACTGTTGACTTTGTAACATAGCAGCAATAATAATTTGTTGGTGTCTATCAAAACGGAAGCGGTGTTGCTCACTTCTCTTGCTATTCAAAGGAAAGATTTGGCTTACGCCGATTTCTGTTATTTTCTCCAGCATCCATTCAAAACGATCACTGTTTTTTAGCAGGGCAATCCCAATGCTATTAGCAAGCTTGGGCGCTGGAATGGTTTCTGTAGAAAGTATTTGTACCACGGCCGCTTTGCGATCTTCGCTTAGGATACTGGCTTCAAACTTAAGACCCTTGCCATTGGTCAAATTCAATAGCGCACCTGTTCTCATGCGCAATACTTGAATGCAATGACGGCTGCTGGCTTCACTTAGTTCAAAAGTGCTAGCACCCGCTTTGATCTGAGGCTCATAAAAAAAAGGGACACTCATTAGAAAGGTTGTTCTGTTTCATAACCTTGGTCAAAATCCGCTTCGTTCATCTTGCTTCCTTTTTGCAAATAGAACTTGGCTCCATCGCCACCGGCAGCTGGCGGAGCAGCACCCAATGATTTGAAATTGCTTCCCGGAGCAGGGAATCCGCCACCGCCTTCTTCCCATTCTTCAAAACGTTGAATGGCCAGGTTGGCGCGTAGTTTCACGGTTTCCAAAGAACCATTACGGTGTTTGGCAATTCTAATATGGGTTTCACCATGGGTAGACTCACCCATCTCATTGCTCTTTACTTCATAATATTCTGGGCGATAGATAAACATAACCATATCCGCATCCTGTTCAATGGCACCGGATTCACGCAAATCACTCAACTGAGGCATCTTGCTTTCTTTTCTGGTTTCCACCGCACGACTCAACTGACTCAGAGCAATAATGGGAACACTTAATTCCTTGGCCAGGGCTTTTAAGTTTCTGGAGATATTAGAAATCTCTTGTTCACGGTTACCACCCTTGTCATTGGAACCACTCATCAACTGCAAATAGTCAATGATGATGATGCCTACTTTGTGTTTGTTAACCAGCCTTCTGGCTTTGGCACGGAATTCAAAAATGTTTAGTGCAGCAGTATCATCAATAAAGATGGGGGCAACTTCTAATTTCTTGATGCCCTTGTTGAGTAATTGCTGGTATTCGTGTTCTTCCAGTTTACCACGGCTAATTTTTTCCATCAAAATTTCGCTTTCTGCACTTAGGATACGCTGAACCAACTGAGAGGCACTCATCTCTAAAGAGAAGAAGCCAACTGGAACAGGTTTGGTAGGGTGCAAAGCAGCGTTACGCGCAAGGTTTAGGGCAAATGCTGTTTTACCCACAGAAGGTCTTGCCGCAAGAATAATTAAATCCGTTGGCTGCCATCCATAAGTGATTCTATCTAGTGTGGCAAACCCACTGGGCACACCCGATATATCTTCTGTTTTGGTTCTTAACTCATCAATTCTGTTGATGGTCTTGGCCAATACATTGGTAATTTCTTCAAAATTCTTTTTAAGATAGTTGTTGGTAATGTTGAACATCTTGGTCTCACTTTCATCCAACAAGTCAAATACATCGGTACTGTCTTCATAAGCATCACCTATGATTTCGCCGCTAATTCTGATTAATTCGCGTTGAATAAATTTCTGCAAAACTATTCTGGCGTGTGCTTCAATATTGGCAGTAGAGACAACTGAGTTAGTGAGTTTGGTAACAAAATAAGGACCACCCACTACGTCTAGTTGCTCACGCACTTTTAATTCTTCTACTACGGTCAGAATATCAATGGGCATGCTTTTTTGTTGCAAGCCTTGCATGGCTTTGTAAATGCTCTGATGAGCTTCAACGTAAAAACATTCTGGTTTTAGAATTTCAGTAACGGTATCAAAAGCACTTTTCTCCAACATGATGGCTCCTAAAACGGCTTCTTCCAATTCCTTTGCCTGTGGAGGTACCTTACCATATACCATGGTGCTCATATCAACTGAGGTCTTTCTTCTTTTTCGGTCTTTATTCAAACTGGTAAGTTCCATTATTGCTTGCTTTCTATTTAGTAAAATCCGTATTTAAGGGGCCACCCTCATCAAGAAACCATTTTAGTCTTCTTTCATGAGGGGAGCGAATATGAGCTAAGAAATCGGGTTGTAAAAATATTTTTACTTCAATTTTCGTCCACAGGTTATTCCATGGCCATTCACATGAAAATAGGGGCTATTCACACAAAGTACCACTGTTATCCACCAATTTCAAAAGTTTTCCTACCTTTTTCTAGAAATATACACATAGCCTTGTGCAGAAAGATTTTTCTCAATTTGGGGCTCCAAATCCCCAAAATGACTTAACTCAAAAGGTATTCACCTTGCATTTTTAGGTATATATCCCGCTTTTATAACCTATTTTTGGCAACCGTAAATGGATTTGAAACATGACGATTAGTTACAATTGGTTGAGCGAATACCTTCCTGAGGTCTTGGATCCTGAAAAATTGTCCAAAATCCTTACTTCTATTGGTTTAGAAGTGGAGAGTCTGGAAAAATACGAACGCATCAAAGGTGGTTTGGCAGGTTTGGTGATTGGAGAAGTGTTGGATTGCCAACAGCATCCCAATGCAGATAAATTAAAATTGACTACTGTAAATATTGGCGCTGCAGAACCCTTGCAAGTAGTTTGTGGCGCATCCAATGTGGCTACGGGTCAAAAAGTAGTGGTGGCTACCGTTGGTACAACTATTTATCCCTTGAGTGGAGAACCCATGACCATGAAATTGGCCAAGATTCGTGGGGTTGAAAGTCAGGGTATGATTTGTGCAGAAGACGAGATTGGCCTGGGTGGTAGCCATGATGGAATTATTGTTCTTGGTGCAGACGCAGTTCCTGGAACCCCTGCTGCTACTTATTTTCAGCCTTATAGCGATTGGATCTATGAAATTGGTTTAACACCCAATAGAATGGATGCCATGAGTCATTTTGGGGTAGCCAGAGACGTTTGTGCTTACCTAACGCATCACCAAAAAGACGCAAGGGTAAAAACGCCTTTTAGCAATGGCTTCAAACATGACAATACCAATTTGCCCATTAAAGTAACCGTAGAAAATGCAGCGGATTGTCCACGTTATGCGGGAATCAGCATTAGTGGCGTAACGGTAGCAGAATCGCCAGATTGGCTCAAAAACAGATTACTTTCTATTGGACTAAGACCTATCAATAATATTGTAGACATCACCAATTTCATCTTGCATGAAACGGGGCAACCCTTGCATGCTTTTGACGCAGACGCCATTGTTGGTGGAGAAGTGGTTGTCAAAAACTTAGCCAAGGATTCGGTATTTATGACCCTTGATGGTAAAGAAAGAAAACTAACAGACAAAGACCTGATGATCTGTAATGCTGCAGAAGGCATGTGTATTGCGGGTGTTTATGGTGGTCAGAAATCTGGGGTAACGGCCAGCACCAAAAATATCTTTTTAGAAAGTGCCTGGTTTGCACCATCTACTATTCGTAAAACATCGGTCTATCATGGTCTAAGAACAGACGCAGCTACTAGGTTTGAAAAAGGGGTTGATATTGATAATACAGTACATGTGCTCAAAAGAGCCGTGCTCATGATCAAAGAATTGGCTGGTGGTGAGATCTCTAGTGAAGTAGTTGATTTTTATCCTGCGCCACAACCCAAAACTGAGGTATCGCTCAAGCACCATTACCTAAAAAAATTGAGTGGTAAAAACTACCATCCCGATAAGGTGAACCGCATTTTGAATAGTCTTGGTTTTGAAATTCTCAAAGAAGGTTTGGATGAATTGCGTGTAGCTGTTCCAAGAAGTAAACCAGATATTAGCCTGCCGGCCGATATTGTAGAAGAGATTATCCGGATTGACGGTTTAGACAATATAGAAATTCCTTCTACCATTACCATTAGTCCTGCAACAGATGCAACTGCATTTAAAGAAAATCTCAAAGACAAAATTGCCAATTACCTAGTAGGGCAGGGCTTTGTAGAGATTTTGACCAATAGCATCACCAATAGTAAATACTTTGGTGAAGAGGTATTGGCTAGCGCTGTAAAAATGATCAATAACCTGAGTGCAGACCTTGACATTTTGCGCCCTTCGATGCTAGAAACTGGTTTAGAAACCCTGGCTTATAACCTCAATAGAAGAAATAATAACCTCCTGTTTTTTGAGTTGGGAAAAACGTATAACAGTTCTGCTCCTGGTGCGTATTCAGAAGCGGAACATTTGGCACTCTATTTTACTGGTGCCGATCAGGATCCTTCTTGGCAAGTAAAGAGCCGTGCTTTTGATATTTATAAAGCCAAGGGTGTGGCCGCGGCCATTTTGCAACTCTGTGGTTTAAACGCTGCACAGTTTCAAGTACAAGAAGACACTGCTGGCAAACTCATACTCAAATCTGGTAAAAAAGAAATTGGGTATGTGTTAGAAGTTTCCAAAAAACAATTGGATGCTTTTGATATCAAACAACCCGTTTTCTATATAGATATTCAATTTGGCAGGTTATTGGAATTGGCTTCACAGAAAAAAATCACTTACAAAGAAGTGAGTAAGTTTCCAGCCATGCAGCGTGACCTAGCTTTGGTAGTTGATAGAAGTTTGAGTTTTGACCTCATTGACCAACAGGTACGCAAGTCTAACCTGTCTAAACTGCAACAAATGCGTTTGTTTGACTTATTTGAAAGCGACAAGTTGGGTGTAGACAAGAAGTCAATGGCCGTGAGTTTTACTTTTGTGGACGAGGGAAAAACCCTTACAGACAAAGAAGTAGACGGCATGGTAGCCAGGTTGGTACAAAATTTTGAAAAAGAACTAGGAGCAGAGATTCGTAAGTAGTGGCTAAAAAATAGCCAGCTTTTATATGGGTGTGCTGCTTAATGTATAAATTAGATGGATGGAAGACCTTTCCTTACAATTGAAATCAATCCAGGACAAGCTACAATTGTTGCTCAAGCAACAACAGTTGCTGCAAAAGGAGAACCTGCGCCTGAAAAAGGACTTGGATAAGGCCTTGATGGATAAAGATGGACAAGACTCCATGCTGGAAGGATTGAAACAACAATTGGAAAGCGCTGCCATTGGCGGGGCCAAATGGAGCCCGGCTGATAAACAGCAAATGGAAAAGCGCATAGACGGTTACTTGAAGGAAATTGAAAAATGCTTGGCATTACTGAACTCTTAAGCAAATGGAAGAACTGATTCCCGTAAATATTGTCATTGCAGATAGAACCTATCGCCTGAAAATTGAAGTTTCAGACGAGGAAATGGTACGCAAGACCGCAGGTTTGATCAATGATAAAATCACCGAATTCAAAACCAATTTTGCCGGCAAAGACATGCAGGACTATGTTTCCATGGCCTTGCTTTGGTTTGCAACGGAACAGTCTCAGTCTGAAAACCTCTTGGTTAAATGGAACGATCTTGCCTTGCAATTAGGGGGATTGGAAAAGCAGTTAGACAAAGCCCTCCAAGAAAATAAGTAATGCCCCTAGCTTAGACATTTCACTTTGATTATTTGACTATCTTCGCCTATTGTCATTTGTTCATTACGAAAAAATGAGATGTGACCAGTGAAAAACGATTCTGAACTTTTTTAAAAAATTTCCAAGAACATGGATCCAATGATTTTATCTATTATAATTGGTGCAGTATCACTAATTGTGGGTGTTGTCTCGGGTAAACTTTTGTTTAACCAGAACACCAAAAAACAGGTGGAAGACGCCGAATTACAGGCCCAAACCATTTTAAAAGAAGCCGAATTAAGGGCTGAAACCGTAAAAAAGGAAAAACAACTTGAGGCTAAAGAGCGCTTTGTACAGTTGAAGAGTGAGTATGAGAAAGAGGTAAATGAGCGCAACCGCAAACTGGGAGAAGCTGAAAACCGCATCAAGCAAAAAGAGGTTTCTATTAACCAAAAAGAGGCCAATCTAGACAAACAGGGCAAGGACAATGACGTAATCAAGGAAAACCTAAATCGTCAGATTGAAGTGGTGAACCTGAAACGTACAGAACTTGAAAAGCACCAAGAAGAGCATATTCGCAGATTGGAAAAAATTGCCAACCTAAGCGCAGAAGAAGCCAAGGCCCAATTAATTGAAAGCCTGAAACAAGAAGCACATTCTCAAGCCTTGGGTCTGCAACAAGACATTATTGAAGACGCCAAACTCAAAGCCAATAAAGAAGCCCGTAAGATTGTGATTCAGTCTATTCAGCGTACCGCTGCGGAAATCACTATTGAGAACACGGTAACCGTATTCAACTTAGAAACAGACGAAATCAAAGGTCAGATCATTGGTAGAGAGGGTAGAAATATCCGTGCTATTGAAGCCGCTACTGGGGTTGACTTAATTGTAGACGATACACCTGAAGCCATTATCCTTTCTTCTTTTGACCCATTGCGTAGAGAAATTGCTCGATTGAGCTTGCAGCGCTTGGTGGCCGATGGTAGGATTCACCCAGCCCGTATTGAAGAAGTGGTTGAAAAAACCCGCAGACAATTGGAAGAGCAGGTGATGGAAATTGGTGAAAGAACCGTGATAGAAATGGGGATCCATGGCTTGCACAAAGAATTGGTGCGTATAGTTGGTAAAATGCGTTTCCGTTCTTCTTATGGTCAGAATTTGCTCATGCACAGTAGGGAAACCGCCAATTTGTGCGGCATTATGGCTGCAGAATTGGGTATGAACCCTAAATTGGCCAAACGCGCTGGTTTACTCCACGATATTGGTAAGGTTCCAGATGAGGAAACTGAATTGAGCCACGCCTTATTAGGTGCTAAACTGGCTGAAAAATATGGCGAAAACCCTGCAGTAGTAAATGCAATTGGGGCTCACCACGATGAAATGGAAATGCAGTACGTGATTTCTCCTATTATTCAAGCCTGTGACGCCATTAGTGGTGCTAGACCTGGAGCTAGAAGGGAGATCATGCAACAATATTTGCAAAGGATCAAGGATCTAGAAAACCTAGCCATGGCTTATCAGGGTGTAGAAAAAGCCTATGCTATTCAAGCTGGTAGGGAATTGAGGGTAATTGTTGAGGCTGAGAAGGTTACAGATGGGGATAGCGATAAGCTAAGCTTTGAAATAGCCCAGAAAATCCAGACCGATATGACTTATCCAGGTCAGATTAAAGTAACCGTTATTAGAGAAAAAAGAGCTGTAAACGTAGCCAGATAAAAAATATTCTAGTTTTAGTGTAAATTTTATCTTTTATCCCCTACCTTTGCCGTCCGTTAAAAATTAAAGTTATGAACGCAGCAGTTCAGTTTGTACACGAACAATTGACCGTTAAGAAAGAATACCCTAAGTTTAAAGCAGGTGATAATATCACTGTGAACTATAAGATTGTAGAGGGTGGTAAAGAGCGTATCCAGAGCTTCCGTGGCGATGTGATCAAGTTGCAAGGCAATGGTGCCACAGCTTCTTTCACTGTACGTAAGATTTCTGATGGTGTAGGCGTTGAGCGTCTGTTCCCGATTCTGTCTCCAAACATCGACAGCATCTTGTTGAACAAAACCGGTAAAGTGCGTAGAGCTAGGTTGTATTACCTACGTGAGCGCAGCGGTAAATCTGCTCGTATTAAAGAAAAACGTTTCTAATTTTCGAGTTGAAAATAATAAAAGCGGAAGGTTAGCTATGCTGAACTTCCGCTTTTTCGTTAAAACTTGTCAAGCTTAGGCAGATTTAATTGCTCAGCATTTCTTTTGCCTTAACTTTGACCACCTCAAATCAATTTTTATGGGAAATTTAGGATTTCAAGAAATTTTGCTCATCGCTGTTGTGGTGTTGGTATTGTTTGGTGGTCGTAAGATCCCCGAATTCATGAGAGGCCTTGGAAAAGGTATTCGTGAGTTTAACGATGCTAAGAACAACGTGAAAAAAGAATTAGAAGAAGGTATGAAGGAAAAGGATAGCACTCCTACTACTCAACCTTAATTGCTACCATTAAATCTCTTTAGCCTTTGTTTAGGTATAGCTCCATCAAAGACTATCACAATGCATTACAGAACGGCCAAACCACCTGTGTGGAGGCCGTTCGTTTTTATGTAGATGCCATTGCCGCCAGACCAGGTTTGAATGCCTATCTGGAAGTTTTTGCCCAAGAAGCTTTGGCAAAAGCCGCCGAATTAGACGCCCATCGCGCCAGCGGCGCTACCATGGGCAAATTACATGGTGTGGTAGTGGGAATCAAAGACGTGATTTGTTACAAGGGACACGACGTTAGTGCCGGTTCCAAAATCTTAGAAAATTTTACCAGTGTTTATAACGCTACTGCAGTTGAAAAACTATTGGAGCAGGAAGCCATTATTATTGGTCGCCAAAACTGTGATGAGTTTGCCATGGGAAGCTCTAGCGAAAACTCAGCTTTTGGTCCAG
>CAIZMD010000385.1 GCA_903933995.1 uncultured Bacteroidota bacterium | reverse complement strand
TCAACTGCTCCTCAGTTACAAGGTAAAAAAGCCTATGGGTATGTGTTTTTTATAGGTTCTGTTTTGCACCAAGTTTTGTTTTATTCTGGTGATCCAAAATCAAAAAAAGAAGACGGGGCCGCATTCTTTGATAGTGTAACAATTGTAGAATAAGGAATGAATGGGGCCGATTAGCCCTTTGAACATATCATATCTATTGGCCGGTTCAAATCTTGAACCGGCTTTTTTGTGTTTAAAAACAGGGTTCTTGTATGGAATAGGGGCATAGCCATCTATTTTGTACATTTGCCGCCTAGAAATGACCTATCCATGAGTGAAGAAAAAAGCCTGAATTTTATTGAAGAAATAGTTGAAGCAGATTTGGCAGCTGGTAAATATCAGTCCATTTTGACCCGTTTTCCACCGGAACCCAATGGATACTTGCATATTGGACACGCCAAAAGCATTTGTTTGAATTTTGGATTAGCCAAAAAATACGGTGGTAAAACCAATTTAAGATTTGATGATACCAACCCAAGTACCGAAGAAACGGAATATGTTGAAAGTATCAAAGAAGACGTTAAATGGTTGGGTTTTCAATGGGCGGATGAATTATACGCGTCAAATTATTTTGAACAATTATACCAGTTTGCGGTTCAATTAATTGAAAAAGGCTTGGCTTATGTAGACGATAGCAATAGTGAAACCATTGCACTTGAAAAAGGAACTCCTACACAGGCGGGTACTGAAAATGTCTATAGAAGTAGAAGCATAGCAGAAAACCTTCAGTTGTTTGCAGACATGCGAGCAGGAAAATACAAGGATGGCGAAAAGGTTCTACGTGCTAAAATTGATATGGCAAGTTCCAATATGCACATGCGTGATCCCATTATTTACAGAATCAAACACGCGCACCACCATAGAACAGGTGATGCTTGGTGCATTTATCCCATGTATGACTTTGCTCATGGACAAAGTGATTCAATTGAAAATATTACGCATTCTATTTGTACACTAGAGTTTATTCCGCATAGGCCCTTATATGATTGGTGTATTGAACAGTTAGGAATTTTCCCATCTAAACAATATGAGTTTGCTAGGTTGAATATGACTTATACTGTCATGAGCAAACGCAAACTATTACAATTGGTGAATGAGAAACATGTAGAAGGCTGGGATGATCCTAGAATGTCTACTATTTCTGCCATGCGTAGAAGGGGATATCCTGCTGAAAGTATTCGAGAGTTCTGTGATAAAATTGGGGTTGCCAAAAGAGAAAACCTCATTGATGTAGGGTTGTTGGAATTCTGCGTTAGAGAGACTTTGAATAAATCAGCACTTAGGCGTATGGTGGTGTTTGATCCTTTAAAAGTGGTCATAACCAATTATCCAGATACTGTAGAAATATTGGAAACAGAAAACAATCCTGAAGATCAAACTGCTGGAACAAGGACAATGCCATTTAGCAGAGAAATTTATATTGAAAGGGATGACTTTATGGAAGTGGCCCCCAAGAAATATTTCCGTTTGGCACCTGGTCAAATGGTGAGACTTAAAAGTGCTTATATTATCAAGTGCGATGATGTAATTAAGGATGCTGATGGGAATATCACTGAATTACATTGCAGTTATATTCCTGAAAGCAAGAGCGGTTCGGATACATCAGGGATCAATGTTAAAGGCACCTTGCATTGGGTTAGTGTGGCACAAGCTTTACAAACAGAAATTCGTTTGTACGATCGTTTGTTTAAAGTAGAAGATGTGGCTAACGCCGATGGCGATTTTAAAGATCATATTAATCCTGATTCTTTGCAAGTAATTCCCATTGCTTATGCAGAACCAGCTTTGCTTAGTGATCAGCCCAATAGCACCTATCAATTTATTAGAAAAGGATATTTTGTTTTAGACAGAGATAGTGCCAATGATAAATTGGTATTTAATAGAACTGTTACCTTGAAAGACGGTTGGGCCAAAGAAGCTAAAAAAGCTTAACCAATGGATTTATTCCAATCTTTTACCAAACACTGGAAGCAAGCATTTCCTCAGTTTCAAGTGGATCATAGCTTGCTTTTGTTGGCAGTTAGTGGCGGATTAGATAGTGTGGTCATGACTCATTTACTAGCAGAAATGGGTTTCACATGTTGCGTCTTGCACGTGAATTTTCAACTTAGGGGAGTAGAAAGTGAAAGAGACGAGAGCTTTGTAAGAGCATT
>CAIZMD010000384.1 GCA_903933995.1 uncultured Bacteroidota bacterium | reverse complement strand
TGCCCCATATTATTGGTGCTTACAATATTTTGGAAGCCAATTATAGTCCCATTCCTTTTTTTATGAGCACGGTAGGATATGGGATTTTTTTACATAGCGCTTCTGCTACACAATGGGATATGGGAGCAAGTAATCCCAATACCTATGCAGTAAAAGCAGTAGGAGAAGAGTTGGATTATTATTTTATGTATGGTCCTGACTTTCCGCATTTGTTAGACCTCTATACTTCTATCACCGGAAAGTCTCCCATGATGCCAGATTTTGCCTTGGGCTTGCAAGTGGGTACTTATGCCGGTGGTACTTGGGGATACGAACAATTGAGTTCGGATGCCTATGTATTGGCATTGGCCAAAAAGTTAAGAGAAATGGGCGTGCCCGTAGACATTTTGCACATAGATTCTATCTGGCGCATTTTCGGCAAAATAGGAGGCAAGGGGGCCACCAGTTTTGAATGGAGAGAAACCTTCAAAAATCCCAAAGCCATGTTTGATAGTTTGTATGCCATGAATTTTAAAATGGTGGGCATGCATGTTAGACCAAGATTTGACAATGGCAATAAACTACAATTATTAGATACGGCAAGAGCAATGGGTTATACCTATCCAGAGAATGGACAGCCTGGTGAGTTTGTCAATTTCTTTGATACCACATCAGTTAATTGGTGGTGGAAGCATGGGGTAAAACGCATTGCAGATTTGGGAGCCAAATTTTTGAAAACCGATGAGGGTAGTGCTTTTGGTGCACTGGCCAATGAGTCTGATAAAGTGGGGCCAACAGGTAAAGAAGTCACTAGGTTACACAATCTTTTTCCTATAGCTTATGCAAAAGCGGCTTATGAGCAGTTTCAACAATACAATGGCATCAGAGGCATGAACCTAACCAGAGAAGGTTATGCCGGCGTTCAACGATATCCTTATTTGTTTGCAGGAGACTGGCCAAGTGAGTGGCAATATTTTGCTCCGGTAATCAAAGCAGGTTTGAATATTGGTATTTCAGGTGTAAGCAATTGGGCGCATTGTATGGGTGGATTTGAACACGTGGCAGATCCTGAATTATATGTGCGTTGGACCCAGTTTGGTATGCTCAGTCCTGTTGCGCATTTATTTGGAATGGATCATCCAACTTATAAAGAGCCTTGGAATTATGGACCTGAAGCATTGGGCATTTTCAAGAAATTTGATTCACTCCGTTATAGACTTTTTCCATACCTCTATCAGGCTTCTTATCAAGCCCATAAAACAGGGATGCCCATGATGCGTGCACTGGTATTGCAATATCAAGATGACGAAAATGTATTTGGCATTGCTGACCAATATTTATTGGGGAATGATCTGATGGTTTGTCCTGTTACAACAAAGGGGGCGGTAACCAGATCTGTTTATTTGCCCAAGGGCGATTGGTATGATTACTGGACTGGCAAATTATGGAAGGGTCAACAATATATTCATGTGTTAACTCCCTTAGATCAAGTTCCATTATTTGTAAGGGCAGGGGCTATGATTCCTATGCAGCCAGGCATGAAATTTTTTGGAGAAAAACCAGTAGACAAAATGCACTTGCAAGTATATCCAGGAAATGGCAAAGGTCATCTTTTGTATCAGGACGATGGATTGAGTTTTGATTATCAAAAAGGAAAGTCAAGCACTACTGATTATGAAATGACTACTACTGTTTCCGAGACAAAGATCTTGATCAAAAAAATCACTAATGAATTTGCAGTAAAATCATTTCAATATCTAGCAACCCTACACCATGCAGCTGCACCCAAAATGGTATTGGTGAATGGGAAAAAATTATCAGAAAACAATACCAATCAAGCAATCACAGCTGGTTGGAACTATGATGCAGCCAATCAACAATTGCAGATTCATACAGGATTAGGCAACCAAGAAAACCAAATACAAATTCAAGTCCAGTATTAATTGCCATCTGGTTTTGATACAGAAACTCTTGTACTCATGGGCCAATAAAATTGCTCAGGTAAATCTGGTTTGGCAGGGTTAAAACTAGGTAAACCTAGCAATAGCATTTTTGATAGTGGGTGGTTCTGATCTTTCAATGATTGAACAATGCATTTGGCTAATTCATAAGCCCCAAAAGTATTGTAGTGTGTATCATCGCTCAAAGCGGTTGTTTGTCCTGGAAAACTATTGGCGGGATAATGCACAAATGCTTTCTTTGATAATGAAGGTCCCCAGGCTTCATACAGGACTTTGCTCACTGCATGCATATCAATCATGGCTAAATTTTCTTCTGCTGCCATTTGACGCATGGCTTCTGGATAATCGCCCAGTGTATTTTTTATTTGACCTGCTGAATCAAAACTTCTTCTATTCATAGAAGTGACTAAAAAAGGAATGCCACCCTTGGCCCTTGCAGCTACAATGAATTTGCGAATCATGTCTTTGTAAGAAGTGAAAGCGCCAACCCCAGGTCCTTTCATCTTTTGGTCATTATGGGCAAATTCAATAAAGAGATAGTCGCCTTTTTTCATGAGGCTTAAGATCTTTTCTAACCTTCTTTCTCCCCAAAAACTATTGAGTGTTTCTCCAGATTCAGCATAGTTGGCAACAGCTACTAGGCCTGGTTGAAAAAATCTTGGTATCATTTGTCCCCAGCTTGCCCATGGCTCTCGGTCTTGGTCAACCACGGTAGAATTACCCGCTAAGAAAAGGGTAGTGGCTTGGGTATTGGGTCTAATTTCAACCGCACAAATTTTGGCTGCTTTGTTGTTGAATTCCATGGTTAATAAATTGTCCCAGTGCAGGTAATCAGATTCTGAAACACCAACACGAGATTTCAATTTTACCTTGGTGAGAGAATCGCCGGAGGCATTTCTAATAATGCTATCACGGATATGAACAGTTATTTGAACTGTTTGAAATTGACCTTTATCTGTGTGAATATTTTCCGCCATCAAACGCCTACTTTCTGCTCTAACAGTGGTTAGGCTGGTATCATTTTTATCACCCAAGATTAGTGTTACATCATAATTTCCCTCAGGTAGTTTTACTGAAAAATAAAAAGGCTTTTCACTGCTGCAATAATCTGCACGCAACAAATCTTTACCGCCTCTGTCAACAGCCTGAATAGGAGCAACACCAGTAAATCCATAACCCCTTTGATAATTGAATGCATCATTGGCGCTCACTTTAGTATATCCTTTGGCAGGCTTTCCATTGCCAAAATCAAATAGTAGGGCTTTGTTGGTATTGGATTGTGAGAATGCCATACTAGCAATACCCATCAGTAAAATAGTAAAAAAGCTAGTGCTAATTTTCATGTATTTATTTTTCTAGTAACTGTGAAGCACTATCGTTTATCCCAAATGCATGTTTCTTGAGCATTTGAATCAATTCTGATCCAGCCAAAATTGTTGGGCCATAACCATGTGCCGCAAAATTATTGATAGGTCTATGATAATAAAACGCAGGATCAAAAGCCATGCCTGTACCCACGCAAGTACCTTCTACCTGACCTTGTGCATTTACTTTGGTGGCAACCGCATTCCATGCTAGAATTGCGGCGGGTCCATAAGTTTTTGCGTCTATCCATCCCTGATTAATGGCGTGTGAAATGCCATAAGAATAAATGGCGGTGGCCGATGTTTCTAAATAACTATCGCTACGGTCCAATAACTGGTGCCAAAATCCTGAACCAGATTGATAACTGGCAAGACCCTTGATATGTTTTTTGAGTATGTCTACAATTTTTGCCCTTTGGGGATGGTTAAGGGGAAGAACGTCTAATAATTCTTCAGTGGCTAACAAAGCCCAACCATTGGCCCTAGCCCAATGAAATTCTGGATGATCTTCCATGCTTTCAACCCAACCATGCATGTATACATTTAATTGGGGATTAAACATTCTCTTTGAAAATTGCAGGAACTGTTTTACGGCGTCATCTGTATAAGCTTTATTACCCGTGAGTTTGCCCATTTGAGCCAGTGCCGGAATTCCCATAAACATATCGTCTAACCAAAGGGTATTTTTTAAGGGTCTGTTTCTGGCAAGTGTGCCATCCTTTAACCTAAATTCTTCCTTGCTAATAAATTGAATATAATTGTTGATCAAGGGTCTTAGGTCTGCGTCTTTACACAAGGGCAAAGCTTTTATCATAGCGGTACAAACAGCACCGCCATCATCCAATGCTTTTGGCGTTAATACCTGTTTTAAAGGATTCGCAATTGTTGGAAATGCTGTTAGGTTTTGTCTAAACCCAGGCGTTACTTTGGCTAAGAATTGCAAGCGCTCTGTGGTATAGTTGGCATATTGCGCATCGCCCGTGGCAGCACTGGCATTGAGCATGGCAGCATAAGTAACACCCCACTCATAACTGGTTA
>CAIZMD010000383.1 GCA_903933995.1 uncultured Bacteroidota bacterium | reverse complement strand
TGATGATTAAAGTAGTTGCTGCCAATTTGGAAAAAAGACAATTAGACTATGAATGGGTGATTGATGTAAAAAAAGAAGGAGAGGAGAAGCCTAAGAAAATTAAAGCGCCTAAACGATAGTTATTAGATAATGCCCATTTGTTTCATCAGAAAACTAGCATTCTTGTTTTGAGCTATTCCTTTGCGTATGGCATAGTCAAAATATAAATTATTGTTTTCAATGAGACTTTCAAAACAGTAGTTGGCTAAAATGCCTGGATATTCATTTTCCATAGCCCCGAGTTTCAAGTCATGTGTGGCAAAAAGACTCAGGCAATCCATGGCCATTAATTCTTTTACAAATTCCGCTGATCCATGGTATTTGTCTTCAGAATTGGTACCCCTTAGAATTTCATCTATCAAAACAAGCGATGCTTTAGAAGACTGAACCCCCATTTTTAAAGCTTGCAATTTTTTCAATTCAGCCATAAAATAAGAAGTGTTCTCTGCTAGACTATCGCTAATTCTAATAGAGCTAAAAATTTGCATGGGGCTGAATTCAAACTGAGTAGCGGCTACTGGTAAACCTGCTTGAGCCATGACTAGATTCATGCCAATGGCTCTTAGAAAAGTAGTCTTTCCACTCATGTTAGAACCAGTGATTAAAAATAGTTTTTCAGGACTGCCCATGACCAAATCATTTGCTACCGTTTTGGAAGCTGATATTAGGGGATGAGATAGATTTTTTGCTGATAAATAAAGTGGCTTCTCTGAAATAGTAGCTGTACAATGATTTGGGTGTTGAAACCGGTAAACGGCAAAACAATTGAGTAATTCTATTTTTCCAACCAAGTCTAGCCATGTTTGAAAATCTGCTTGGTGTTTGGTTTTCCAATTTTCTAGGGCCCACATATTTTGAATATCAAAAAGCAGGTAGGGATTGAAAATCATAATAGCAAAGAGGTTCAAACGTTGGTCAATTCTATTTGATAGTTTGGTCAATTCATTAATGGCCACACTGGCTTTCTGGGCAGATTCTTTGTATTGACTTAGTAAGCTGGAATCCTGTGGCACTAAGTCTTGAAATTTTTCTAAGAGCCAGCCATATTGTTGTAATAGGGGTTGCTTGTTTTCAAAAGCCTGAAATCCAGATTGTATGTATTTTCCATGAATGCCAATGATGATCCAACCAAGAACAAAGCTTAATCCCAATAAACTAGGATTAGAACTGATCAGTGCGTGAATCAATAAAAACAGATTGAGAACAGGAATCAAATAGCGTAATAGCTGCAACCATTTTTTTGGTTGTAATTGATTCTTGGTCTTCAACCAATCAGCTACAGCATCTAAAGAAACAAGTGCTGTTTTTCTTTGTCTTGATGCCGCAATCATGGATTCAACCAGTTGGATTTGTTGTGCATAGTTTGCAACAGCAATTTGGTGCTGGATAATGTCTGCTGGTTTCAATGGGGTTTTTAATTGCGCGGCCAAGGTTTGAGCGCCATAGATAGTGCTGGTTCTATTCAAGTAATGGTACAATGAGCCTTTTCCAAATATGTCTAAATCAGACCAATATCCTTGACCATCTTCATATCCTGCGCCATTGTCAAAAAGATTGGTTCCTGCTTCTAAACAAAGCAGTTCGTTTTTCAAAACTTCCAATAAAGATTTTAGTGCAGCTTGTTTGTTTTGCAAATTCACAAACCAACTAATACTGGCTAAAAATCCTGCCAAGCCTAAGATGGCAATAATGACTTTCACAGAACTAATGCCATGAAATAATTGGTAGACCATCCCTGCTGCAACTAAAAAACAAGCCAACCTTAGTAAGGCTACAAGACTAATCCTTTTTTTGAGAAGGGATAATTGAGTTTGGGTGGAACTTATTCTTTCTTGGTAATGCTGAACAATTGCTGGCATAGTTATGACTGGGTTTCTTGAAATTCAATGCCTTCTGATTTTAGTGCAGCCAGAACGGGTTCATAGATTTGAGGCAAAATGGGAATATGCAATCCTGAAAGTTGAATCTGATTTTCTATAATCAGTTTGGCAGCTATGCCAAGTGGTAATCCTACGGTTTTAGCCATTGCTGTATGCTGATCATCTTCACCAATACAAACCAAAGAGCTTTTAAGACTATGTGATACGGTATCTATTTGGTAGTCAAATTCGTGCTGCATTACAATCATGTCTTTTTCACCAGGTAATAAAGCCAATTTGGTTTCCAATAAAAATTGCAACACGTCTGCAGCAGTTCCTTGGGTCATGGGTAGGAGGGTATCTTGGTCATGCAAACCCAACCAATTTAATTGTTCCAAGAAATGGGCAGCCATTGCTTCATGGGTAGATTGTTCTACCAGTGAATCCATCCAATTTGTCAAAGCCAAACGTTCAATATGCAGTTTGAAAAATGCCGCAATAGAACATTGATCCATTTGATAAACATGGTAATGGTCTGTAAGACCCAAGTGTAAAACACCAGACCATCCTTTTAAAAATTCAGGATAACGCAAGGTGGTTCTCACAAAACTATTGGCAGATTCCAATCCATAAATGGGGATATAGCTCAAAGAATCTCTATTAGGATAAAACCCCAATGGATATAATCCTGGAATGTCAAGGGTTTCTTCATTGTTAAACAAACCATGGTAAGGAATAGTTACTTCTTCTCCGTGTTCTAGATATCGCGCCCCAGCGCTACCTGCTAAAACCACATTTTTAGGGTTCCAACTAATTTTATAATGCCATGGATTGTCATCATTTTCCGGTGCTACCAAACCTCCGCAATGTGATCTAAAACTGTTGATCACTCCTCCTTTTGACTGAATCTCATGAATAATTTGCATGGCACTCATATGATCAATGCCTGGGTCAAGCCCCATTTCATACAAAAACAACAATCCTTTTTCTTCAATCTCTTGAGATAATGCCTTGGTTTTCTCATCCAAATAGGAGGCGGTTAGCAGATTGACCCCAAATTCCAGACAATCTTCCGCTATCAAATAATGAAGAGAAGGGGGCATCATGGAAATAACAATGCTGGCCGATTTGACCAGAGACTTTCGAGCTTCTTGGTCTTCAATATTAATTTGAAGTCCCATTGTGCCCGGATGGCTGTCTAATTTGGCCAAAACCGTGGCCAGATTACTGTCTGCAACCGTTAATAACCAGTTGTTTTGGGTAATGGTTTTCTTTAAAAAATCAATCAAAACGGTGGCGGATTTACCGGCGCCAAAAACCAGGATATGGGCTTGCTTTGTCATTGGAAAAATTCTGGCTAAATGTACATACTATTGTGGATAAATGCCTGTTCTAAACTAAGGGCTTCACGCGTTATTTGCCCCTTAAAAACCGTATCTTTGGCAACCTGTAATTTGTCTGCTTTTAAGACAATTGCACTGAACTAAAAATCACTAGTAATCCTGCATGGAAGAGAATCAAGTAACACCGGAACAAACAAACGACAACGATCGTGTCATTCGTGTAAATATTGAGGAACAAATGAAAACGGCCTACATTGATTATTCAATGTCCGTTATTGTTGGTCGTGCACTCCCGGATGTAAGGGATGGATTTAAACCGGTTCACCGCCGTGTTTTATATGCCATGACTGAATTGGGTAACTACAGCAACAAGCCTTATAAAAAATCTGCCCGTATTGTGGGGGAAGTAATGGGTAAGTTTCACCCCCATGGTGATAGCTCCATTTATGATACCCTTGTTCGTATGGCTCAGGACTGGACCATGCGTTATATTATGGTAGATAGTCAGGGTAACTTTGGTAATCAGGATGGTGATCCACCGGCTGCTATGCGTTATACGGAAGCCCGTTTGCACAAGATTGCAGAAGCCATGTTGGACGATATTGAGAAAGATACGGTTGATTTTCAGCTCAATTTTGACGATTCGCTCAAAGAACCCACTGTTTTACCTACTAGGATTCCCCAATTATTGGTGAACGGGTCTTCGGGTATCGCCGTAGGTATGGCTACTAATATGCTTCCCCATAACTTGGGTGAAGTAGTAGATGGTTGCATTGCCTATATTGACAACAAAGAAATTACTTGTGAAGAATTAACCCAATTTGTAAAAGCGCCTGATTTTCCAACTGGTGGTATCATCTTTGGAATGGAAGGGGTTAAGCAGGGTCTGTTAACCGGACGTGGTAGGGTAGTCTTGCGTGGTAAAGTACAGATAGAAACCAAGGCTTCTGGTAGAGAACAGATCATTATTACAGAAGTTCCTTACCAGGTAAACCGTGACCAACTCACAGATAGGATTGGTCAGTTGGTGAATGAAAAAGTGGTAGAAGGAATTGCCCACGTAAACAACGAAAGTAACAATAGAGAGGGTACTAGAATTGTAGTTGATTTGAAGAAAGACGTGATAGCACAAGTGATAATCAATCAGTTGTACAAATACACGGAACTCCAAACTAGCTATGGTACCAATAATGTGGTCATCAGCAAAGGCCGCCCCAAAATCATGAACCTAAGGGAATTGATTGTGGAATTTATTGACTTCCGTATGGAAGTGGTGATTCGCAGGGCCAAATTTGAACTCCGCAAAGCTGAGGAAAGAGCCCATATTTTAGAAGGCTATTTGAAAGCCTTAGACCATTTGGATGAAGTGATTGCTTTGATCAGATCAAGCCGCACACCAGATGAAGCCAAAGACGCGTTGATGCTAAAAAGCCAGTCTGAAAACTGGTATTTGAGCAATGATTTGTTCAGCGGATTAACCGATGATTTATACCAACAAGCTCAGGGATTAACTGAAATACAAGCAAAAGCCATTCTGGAACTGCGTTTACAGCGCTTGACTGGTATGGAAAGGGATAAGATTGTAGAAGAGTTCAATGGCCTGATGCAAACCATCAAGGGATTAAAAGAACTCTTGGCTAGTGAAGACCAAAGGTTTGATCTGATTAAGACCGAGTTATTGGAAGTGAAAGAGAAATTTGGAGATCCAAGAAGGTCAGAAATCCAATACTTGGCAGACGAAATGCGTATTGAAGACCTGATTGAAGACGAAGACGTGGTGATTACTATTTCACATTTGGGTTATATCAAGCGTACATCGGCCACCGAATACCGCCAACAAAAACGCGGTGGAAGAGGGGCTGTTGGTTCTAAAACAAGGGAAGAAGATTATGTAGAGCACTTGTTTGTAGCATCTACCCACGATACTATGATGTTCTTTACCGAGAAAGGAAGGTGTTATTGGTTAAGGGTATATGAGATTCCAGAAGGCGAGAAGCAAAGTAAGGGCCGTGCCATTCAGAACCTGATTCAATTACCAGGTGATGACAAGGTTAAAGCCATTATTGAAGTGAAGAAATTGGACGATAAGGAATTTGTTCAGAACCATTATATAGTACTTTGTACCAAGAAAGGGGTGATTAAGAAAACCTCTCTTGAAGATTTCAGCCGTATTAGAAGTACTGGTGTTAATGCCATTACCATTGTAGAAGGCGACGAATTGTTAGAAGCCAAGATGACCGATGGTAATTCAGAAATCATGATGGCTTTGAAGAGCGGTAGGGCTATTCGTTTTGAAGAATCCAAAGTACGTTCTACGGGTCGCGGAGCGATAGGTGTTGGTGGAATTGAAGTAGACGACACCAAAGATGAAGTGGTTGGTATGATTTGTGTAAACAAAGAAGATGCAACCCGTACCGTGATGGTGGTGAGTGAAAAAGGCTTTGGAAAACGTACATCCATTGAGGAATACAGAATTACCAATAGGGGTGGCAAGGGTGTAAAAACCATCAATGTTACCGAGAAAACCGGTGGACTGGTTGGTATATTATATGTAACAGAGAAAGAAGACCTGATCATCACTTGTAAGTCTGGTATTACCATTAGAACTGGTATTCAAAGCATTCGTGAAGCTGGAAGAGCTACCCAAGGTGTGAAGCTGATCAGACTAGATGAAGGCGATGAAATAGC
>CAIZMD010000382.1 GCA_903933995.1 uncultured Bacteroidota bacterium | reverse complement strand
CGTTACTCATACTTGTTTCTTTATTATTGCTACTTACGATATAGTAACAACCCCAATTCAAAAGGGTTGTGGGTTTAATTACATTTTTGCTACGGTCTTCACTTCTACAGGTTTAGCAGTTTTGCTAGTATCAACAGAAGCTGCTGCTGCAGGTTTTGCTGCGGCTGGATCTTTGTCAGGGAATGCCGCATAATAATACGGATTCTGCTTGGCTATCCAAAGGTCATAGTCTTCTTGAGAAACTACCTCAATTACACCCTTCATAGAATAGTGACCGTTTCCACACATTTGGTCACAACTGATTTCATACTGGAAATTAGGGTTACCCGTTTTTTCTTTCATCTCAGCAGTTGTAAACTTAGGTGTAAACCACATGGTAGTAGGAATACCAGGTACAGCATCCATTTTCATACGAAAATGACTCAAGCCTACGTCATGAATCACGTCTCTTGAACCAATGATTAATTTAACAGGCTTACCTTTTACTACGTACATGGTTTGTTCTGTAACTAAGTCATCCTGACCCAGTTTGTCATCCCAAAGCAGACCCAAGGTATTAGAAGCTGCGTCAATATTTTTATAGTACTTTTTACCAAAAGCACCATCTTTTCCTGGGTAACGGAAGATCCAACCAAATTGCTTTCCGGTTACTTCTACAACCATGGCAGTCTTAGGAGGTTCCCCTGTGAACAAGAACCAGTTACGCAAACCAATTACTACTAGCACGGTTAGTGCAATAGCCGGTATGATTGTCCAAATGGCTTCTAGTGTATTGCTATGAGAGAAGAAATAAACCTTTCTCTTCTCATTTTCTTGGTACTTATATGCAAACCAAAACAATACAATTTGGGTTCCAATAAATACAATTCCAGTTACTGCTAAGGTTAGCCATAACATGGAATCTACTCTTTCACCTTCAACACTGGCGGATTCTTGAGCCAACAAAGTTTTGTCAAAAAGAACTTCATTGCAATACCATACACCAAATAAGCCCAACACCAAAAACACAACCATCAGAAATCCGTTGATCTTGTTGTTTTGCTTTCGACTGGCTTCTTCTCCTTTTAGTAGAGATACGTATTCGCTTGCTTTTGCAATCTGAAAGATTACTACGAATACCAGTACAATTACTGCGGTGGTTAATAAAATGGTCATAATGCGATCAATATTTTCTGATAGATGATACTACTATTTAAAACAAATTCTAAGCTACTTGGTTGGCATCCAACCGTTAAAAATATTAAACTTGGTGAATCACACTCTCTTTCAGGAATGGATGGTATTTAGGAATCAGTGGCTTACTGGCCAATGCTCTTCCTACAAAGAAGATCATCATACCTACAAAGAAAGCTAGAATACCAAAATCTAACCAACCCAAGGTAACGTGTTCCTTAGACAAAGAACCCATGACCATTTGGTAAAAATCAATCCAGTGACCAAAGATGATTAACACTGCCATGAAAGTAACCAAGGTATAGTTACGCTTAGCAGCACGCTTCATCAAGATCAACAAAGGACAAAGGAAGTTGATGATTAAGTTCAGGAAGAATATTCCTTTATAAGGCCCTTGTACACGGTGTTTGAAATAAACGGTTTCTTCAGGAATATTGGCGTACCAGATCAGCATGTACTGGCTAAACCAAAGATAGGTCCAGAAGATAGAGAAGGCAAACATGAACTTACCCACGTCATGCAAATGTTCTTGGTTGGTCAATTCCATATATCCTTTGTTCTTCATGTAGATTAACCAAAGGGCAATCAAAGACATACCAGAAACAAATGAGCTTGCAAATGTGTACCAGCTATACATGGTAGAATACCAGTGTGCATCAATACTCATCATCCACAACCAAGGAATGGTAGACCCAACGGTTAAGGCAAACCATACAGTAAACAAGGCAGCTCTTACCGTATTTCTAAAGATAAACTTAGCGCCAGTTTCTGCATCCATTGGGGCTTGGTCGGCTTCATTGCTCAACTGACGCATTCTCCAACCCAAGAAACTCCAGAAAGCAATGGTTAAAGTAGTCCAGAAGATGAAGAATTTAGCATTCAAGAATCCGGACTTTCCGGTAAGGATTGGGTCTTTAGCAACAGCTTCTGTATCTAACCAGTGGTAGATATGGTGCTTATCACTCAAAACCACATACAACAGCACCGCAAAAGTGATGGAACCAAAAATGGGAACCAGTGTTGAAATGGCTTCTGGGATCCTGCGGAATGACTGCTGCCAGCCACCCATGGCTAGGGTAGTAACACAAATGAAAAACATGCTGGCATTACATACCAGGGTCCAGAAAATGGTGTTGTACATCAAAGTTCCCCAAAAATGCACTTGCTCGTGTTCGTCGCTGCTGAAACCCTTGGTTACTAAACCAAAGATCAAAGCAACCAACCCAACACCAATCAAACCCAGTGACCAGGTTTTCATTTTTCCGGGTATCTCAAATTGCGTTCTGATAGATGCCATCGTTACTCTTTTATATCAGTTAGTACTTTGTCTTTTCAATGATTTAAAAAGACTTTTCAATTATTTCTTAGCAGTGGTGTCAGCTACAGGTGCTGCTGCGGGTGCAGGAGCGGCGGCGGCTTTGCCTTTTGCTTGATTCATTTTAATATACTTGATCACTTCCCAACGTTGCTTGCGGCTTAACTGAGATGCATAAGAACCCATCAAGTTTTTACCATAGGCAACAGAGTAGAACATCTGACCATCAGGCATGTTTTCATATTTAGCATCGCCTACCAAGGTAGCAGGTTTTGCTGCGTATGGACCATTACCATCTTTGTACAAGGGACCATTACCATTCAATTTGGCACCATGACAGATACCGCAGTTGATTAGGTAAAGACGCTCTGCTTCTTTGTATTCTTTCTCATTCAAGGTTTCAATTGGATTTTTCACCAATTTAGAAGCAGTGTAGTTGGTAGTATCTCCAGGAGCATCTTGTGCCAAATGGAAAGGCATTTCTTCTCCGCGAGCAACTGTTCCTACTACAGGCTTACTGTTGTAGTTAATACCCTGTTCGGCAAGATTGCTTTGATCTGCAAAAGTTTCATATGCACGGCTATACGCCATATCTGGCACATAAATGGATCCGGGCTTGCGTTTCACATCGCTACAGCTGATGATAACAGCAGCAGTAGACAAAATGGCTATGATGGTTAATTTATTCATCTTTTTCAATTCAAATGTTATGCAGCTACTGTTTGTTTGGCTTCAAATCTCATTTCATCTTTGTCATAGTGACCTAACCACCAGCCTTCTTCAGCTATCTGGATATCGGTTTCAACCGCACCATTAGATGCTAAGAATCCTTTTAGGTCTTCTGCATTGGTTTTGTCTGTGCATTCAATGACCATCACAAATAGATCATCAGTTGCACGCGCATGAAAATGGTGTTTTTTCACAAATGGTGCTAATTGACAGAGGTAGCAAAAAGTCAATACCATACCTACTGCAGCAAACAATACCGGTAACTCAAAAATAATGGGTATCCAAGCTGGCAAAGCAAAGTGAGGCTTACCCCCAATGT
>CAIZMD010000381.1 GCA_903933995.1 uncultured Bacteroidota bacterium | reverse complement strand
GTTTTAGTTTGGTATTAGAGCATATTGAAGACCTGACTGCTATTTTCAAAAAAGTGGCTGATGCATTGAGCCCCAATGGTCATGTTTATATTGCAGAGCTACACCCTTTTAAACAATATTCTGGATCAAAAGCTAGATTTGAAACAGCAGCAGGCACACAGGTGGTTACTTGTTTTACCCATCATGTATCAGATTTTGTCATTGCTGCAAAACAAGCAGGGCTTGAATTAGTAGGCTTAGAAGAATACTTTGATGACCAAGACAGGAATCAAATTCCAAGAATCCTACAGCTACTTTTTAAAAAATAATTACCATTCTTTAGCAACTTCCAAAGAAGGATAAACCCATTTTCAAGTATTTAAAATACAATGCCATGAATGATATGCATAGGAGAAAACTAGGATTCTTGGTATTGAGTTTTATGCTAGTAATTGGCCATCTAAGTGCACAAAAAGAAAAAGCAACTGGAGCATCTATTCAAATCCCCTTTCAATTAACCACTTATAACAACTTATCTATTCAGGCAATTTTAAACGGGGTAGATACTGTTCAAATAATGTTTCATACTGCAGCCAATGCCCTAACCCTTACAGAAGAAACTGTGAAACAATTGAAAAGCATTCATTTTGTTGCTACTACAGATAGTGTTAAGTCTTGGGGTGGTCAAGCCAATAGTTCTAGATATAGCCCCAAGAATCAAATTCAGATTGGTGGTCTTAGTTGGGATAACCAAGCCATTTGGGAAAACCAATTGTCTGGTCAATACACAGAAGGGAAATTTGGGATGGATTTATTTAAAAACTGGGTAGTTGAAATTGACTTTGACCAGTCTGTTATTCTATTACACAAAGATCTTCCAAGTAAAATCAAGGGCTTTCAGAAATCCAAATTATATGCCAAAGATGAGATGTTCTTTATTGAAGCCTCTTGTAGCATTCAAGACAGTGTGATTCTAGAACGTTTTCTGATTCATTCTGGTTATGCTGGGGCTTTGCTGATCAATGACCAATTTGCCCAACTGCATCAGCTGGGTAATCAATTACCCATTGTTGGTGAGAAAAAATTAAAAGACAGTTTTGGCAATACCGTTATTTCTAAACAGGCCAGTTTGCCCTTGTTTACTTTAGCAGAAAAAAATCTATCAAATGTTGCTGTTGGTTTTTTTGAAGGTTCCCTAGGGCGTCAACCTTACAGTATTATTGGAGGAGATTTACTCAAGCAATTTAATATTGTTATAGATGCACAAAGGCAATTTATCTATCTCAAACCAAATGGTTTATACCACACGGAACAACAAACAAATGCCAATCCTTTTGGCAAGGCCTTGATTCCAGACATGGTAGCAGATGCCAGTATTCAAATGATTGATGGCATCTTTTATTGCTATGCCACTACTGATGGTTATGATAATGGACTAAAAACATCGGGACCTCCCGTGGTTTGGACTTCTAAAGATTTTGTGCACTGGTCATTTAATGGCTACCTATTTCCATCGGCCATTGGCCAGCTGTATTGGGCACCCAGTAAGGTTGTACCTGCTCATGATAAATATTTTCTCTACCCTACTATCAATGGTTTTATGTATCCAGCCGTTGCAGATAAACCAACTGGACCTTTCAAACTGGCAACAGGTGTTGATAGTTTTTACAAACCATTTACCAATGCCACTTTATTAAAATCTTCTAATCCTAAAGGACTTGAAGGCATTGATGCAGAAATTTTTATTGACAAGGAT
>CAIZMD010000380.1 GCA_903933995.1 uncultured Bacteroidota bacterium | reverse complement strand
GGGTTTGCTGCCATTGTTGACAATAGCATTAGCCCTGCTAATGAGTTTTCTTATGAATTCGTAGACAAGGTAATGACAGAAGTTGCACAACTTTTTCCTTTTGAATACATACATATGGGAGGTGACGAATGCGCCAAAAATTTCTGGGAAAAAAGTCCGGAAGTAAAAGCATTAATGGCCAAGGAAGGATTAAAAACCATGAATGAAGTGGAGGGCTATTTTGTAAAAAGGGTTGAAAAAATTATTCAGTCAAAGGGTAAGAAAATGATTGGCTGGGATGAAATTTTAGAAGGAGGCGTATCACCTACTGCTAATGTCATGAGCTGGCGTGGCGTGAAAGGTGGCATTGAAGCCGCCAAAAGCAAACATAATGTGGTCATGTCTCCTACCACTTTTACCTATGTAGACTATGTACAGGGTGAGCCAAGTTTAGAGGGACCAGTATATGCTTCCCTTAGATTGAATAAGACCTATCAGTTTGATCCCGTACAAGAAGGCATGGACCCCAAATATGTATTGGGTGGTCAGGCCAATATGTGGACAGAGCAGATTGCCAATTATCGCTACCAACAATACATGATGTGGCCTCGTGCCTTAGCTATTGCCGAATCTGTTTGGTCTCCCAAAGAGAAAAAAGATTGGAATGGATTTATCAAACGCGTAGAAAATCAGTTTGAACGCTGGGATTTGTCTGGAGACCGTTATGCCAAATCTGTGTATGATGCCATAGTTACGGCTTCTAAGGATGAGAAGGGTAAATTGGTTTTACATATTGGTTCTGAAATTGAAGGTGTGGACCATTACTATTCCATTGATGAATCAGCTCCAGACAATTTCTATCCTAAATATAGCAAACCCGTTACCCTCACAGATGACGTGCAAACCGTGCGCATTATTAGCTATAGAAATGGCAAACAAATTGGCAGACAGATTAATCTTCCTGTAACCGAATTAAAGAAAAGAGCAGAGAAAAAATAGTGTATTGAGTGCTGATAGATTATTACAATAAAAAAGAGCAACCATGGTTGCTCTTTTTTATTGCATTTGCTTGAAAAATTCGTACTCTATAACCAACCGTTCGCGGTTAACCAGTTTTTACAACGCTCCATCCAATTGTCTTTGGTGGTTTTATTGTTCAAACCAAAACCATGACCACCACTTTGGTATAAGTGCATTTCTGTTTTGATTTTATTGGCAACCAAGGCTTGATAAAAACGAATACTATTTTCCACTTTAACACCACCGTCATCAGTTGCATGCACCAAAAATGTGGGTGGTGTTTCTTTATTTACCTGCAATTCATTGCTATAATAATCAATCTGTACCTTGGTGGGTGTTTTGCCTATAAGGTTATTCCTAGAACCCATATGACAAATAGAATCTTGGAAACTAATTACTGGATATCCAAGGATCATAAAATCTGGTCTCAGACTGGTATTGGCTGCGTTGGGTACCAATGAATTGGCATAGTGTGTACCAAGTGTTGAAGCCAAGTGCCCACCTGCAGAAAATCCGATGATCCCAATTTTAGAAGGATCAATTCCCCATTTGCTGGCATTTTCTCTGGTTAACAACATGGCTTGTTGTGCGTCTTGCAAGGGTCCAATGGTTTTGTCTACCATGGTTGCATCACTTGGAATGCGGTACTTGATTAAAATGGCCGCAATGCCCATTTCATTGAAAACTTTGGCAACATCTATTCCTTCATGTTGTGAAGCTGTAATACTATATCCGCCACCGGGAAAAATAATCACGGCTGATTTTTTGGGGTTTGGATTGGCTGGTAAAAACAAAGTGTAAGTGGGTATGCTAATCTTGCTATAACGCAGGATACCATTAGTTACTTCTGCTTTTTCTTCATTGGGTCCTGGTTTGCTATTGGGGATAGTTGTAGCATACAAGGGAACCTGTTCTTGTTGAGCATTCACAATCATATGGGAGCAAATTAAAAGACTAATGGTGAAGACTATTTTTTTCATTTGTTGGCTTTCAATCATTTGCAATAATGGGTCAATCAATCATTGATCAATAGGCTAATCAATTCTTTGAGGCAACAATGTAAGAATTTCCCAAAACCCTTGAACGCTTATTGAAAGATAATTTTAAAATGATTGGTCATTCCATAAATTATAAATAACTTGTATATCACAACCCCTGATGCATGGCAAAGCAAACCCTGAAAGACATTTTCAGTCAGTTAAAAGCTGACCTTATTGGAAAGGATTCTTATAGAGGCGTTACCCTCTCCTATGCTTGGTTGGCCAATCAATTGGGGCATTTCTCTCTTGCTTTTTTTCCTACCATTTGGGTTCATTATGCATATACGCAAATCTGGCATTGCAAACACCCTGGTCTTTGGGCTGCCATTACTATTGCGGGGTTATGGTTCTTATTTGAGTGCTATAATTTTCTTGGACCCTTACTCAAGAAAAAACAATCGGCCAGTAAACTGGTCTACGTTCCTGATGGCAAATATGTATTTGAACCCAATTGGTGGAATGTAGGTTATGACACGGCTACCGATGTGTTGTTTTTTATATTAGGCGCTTTTTCAGCAGGAAAAATGTTGGAACCAACTGCCATTCCTCTTTGGACCAATTTATTATTGGCCACATTATTAATTGTATTTCCTGGAAGACATTGGTACTTAACCAAGATCTACCAACAAAAAGCCGTCTACCCTTTTCAATTTCGTTTGAGTCAATGGAATTTCTTTATGGAATCTGCGCAGGCTAATTTGGTCAAAGACTATCTTAGAACAGCAGTAAAAAACAAAACGCATTTGTTGGTCTTTGGGGCAAAGGATCAGGGTAAGAGCAGTTTAGGCGTAGGTATAGCCAATGAATTATCTATACAGCATCATACTTGCGTGTATACTACGG
>CAIZMD010000379.1 GCA_903933995.1 uncultured Bacteroidota bacterium | reverse complement strand
CTCTTTGACACTCTCTAAAGTCTTCTGTTCTCCTTTTTCTTTTAATGGTGGTTTGGGTTTGATCCGCCACATAAAAGAGAGCCCAACTGCCACCAAAGAAGCAATGGTGATTAAAGAACCGGTATTGCCAAATCCTGCAATAAAAAAACCAACAGAAGCGTGGCCAATTACAGAAGCGCTTAACCAAATGCCTTGGTTCCAAGTAGTGGCATTTTGTAAAAGATCTTTGGGTACAATAGAAGCCACCATGGTGCCAAAGCTAGGCCCAGTAAAGGCTCTAAAGATACCCGTGAAAAAGATGATGATATAAATGGAGAAAGTAATCCAGTGATTGCTAAGAAAAGAAGCAGTGAATTTGGTGGACAATCCCAAGAGTAATATCGCGCAAAGCAGGTACAAACTTACCCCTGTTAAAAGCAGTTTTCTTTTTTCAGAAATATCAATCACATGACCCGCGTACAAGGACAAAGAAACAGCAGGAATGACTTCTGAAAGTCCAATCAATCCAATGGCAAAGGGTTCATTGGTTAGTTCGTATACCCACCAACCCACTAGAGTGCCCATCATCCTCAAACCCATGATAAACAAAAATCGCCCCAGCATGAGGTTGCGGTATTCGGGAATCCGCATGGCTGCTAAAGGATCGCTTGTCTTTTGAATAATATCCATCTAGGTATACAAGACCGGAAACCCCGGAAAGGTTTAATTGGCTAATTAGGGCAAACTGAAATAGTGCTGACCATCTTCAAAGTCTTTATCCAAAGCATCTAAAACCACTTGTAAATGTGCTTGGTTGCCCAGAAAGTCTGCATTGGTGGCGTCTATGAAAATGGTTTTGATATTATGTTGTTTAATATAACTGGTATATGTCTCTTGCAAGTTGAACAAGTATTCGTCTGGAATAGCTTGCTCGTATTCGCGGTTACGTTTTTTAATATTGGCTTGTAACTTATTCACGGGAGCGTGTAAATAAATCAAGATATCAGGAAAGACCAATTGTTGATGAATAATATCAAAGAGTTTTTGATAAAGTCTAAATTCCTCATCGGGCAATGTTACTTTGGCAAAAAGTAAACACTTGGTAAAAAGATAGTCAGACACCGTTATACTTTGAAACAGATCCTTGGTATGCACCATTTCTTTGAGCTGTTTATACCTTTCGGCCATAAAAAATAACTCAACGGGAAAAGCATATTGCTCTGGGTTGCTGTAGAACTTTGGCAAAAATGGGTTCTCTGCAAATTCTTCCAAAATCAAGCGGGCATTAAAATGTTTGGCCAATAAATGGGCCAAAGTGGTTTTACCCGCGCCAATATTCCCCTCAACCGTAATAAAATGGTGTTTCATGTGATGCTGCTCCTACTCAAACAAAAATAGGCTCCAAGCTTAAGCCACGGTTGACAATTTTTGCACATCCAATGGGTCTGGGCAAATTTCTAATAAGGTCTGAATGCTTTTTTGAAGTATGGGGTGCATCAAATCTGGCGCAATTTCAGCTAAGGGCAACAGGGCAAAACGCCTCAGGTGCAAGGACGGATGCGGTAATTGCAATAAATCAGTATGTTGTACCAATTGGTCAATGAGCAAGATATCAAGGTCAATTAGCCTTGGACCCATTTTAATTTCCCTAGTTCTGCCCATTTGAAGCTCAATAGTCAAGAGTGCTTGCATGAGCCCATGGGGCGATAGCTGAGTTGATAGCATCAAGGCCTGGTTATAGAAAGCGGGCTGTTGGGTGAGTCCCCAAGCCGAGGTTTCGTATATTGCGGAACTTTGAACGATTTTCCCACAGGTTTGTTCAATGTTGAATACGGCTTTTTGCAGATTCGCGGATCTGTTACCAAGGTTACCGCCTATCAGTAAATAAGCTGTGCTCATACATCACAATTGTTGCTGGGAGCAAATATCTTTAAATTCAATGAGTTAACTCAAATAACTACTTCAATACATGAAAAGTTTTTTCAAATCTTTCTTTGCTGCATTGCTAGCCATGTTTGTTTTTTGCATCTTGGGCTTCTTCATTTTAATTGGTCTTGTGGCCAGTTTGTCAACTACAGAAAAACCAACCATTGGAGAAAATGGAGTACTGGTATTAGACCTGACCAGCACATTTAAAGAACAGTCAATAGAAAATCCATTTGCCTTTTTGAATAAAGCAGAGGAAATTGATGTTCCAAGTTTATACAATGTGCAGCGCTTGCTCAAACACGCCAAAAATGATGTCAATATCAAAGGTGTTTATATGCTTTGTGCTAATAATCCCAATGGATATGGTGCCAGTGAAGAATTACGTAGGGCCATTTTAGATTTTAAAACTTCTGGAAAATTTGTGATTGCCTTTGGTGAAACCATTACGCAGAAAGGGTATTATTTAGGAGCAGCTGCTGACAAAGTCTATTGCCATCCACAAGGTGGATTGGATTGGAGTGGTTATTCAACTGGCATGATCTACTTAAAAGGCATGTTGGACAAACTAGAAATTCAGCCACAGATTTTTTATGCAGGTAAATTTAAAAGTGCTACAGAGCCTTTGCGTGAAACACAGATGACAGAAGCCAACCGCCTACAAACTGGTATTTGGTTAGGAGATTTGTACAATCAGTTTTTAAAGGCTGTTGCCGATACGCGCAAAATGGATACGGCTAACCTAAGAGCCTTGGCTATGAATGGAAGTATTCAAACTGCCCATGATGCACTGAAAAATAAATTAGTGGATGGTTTGTTATATGATGACCAATTAAAGGCAGAAATTAACCAGCGATTAAAGGCTGAAAAGAATGCCAAAATAAATTTTGTTTCCTTGGGTGATTATGAAAAAGCATCGGACTACCAACAATCAGGAGACGGAAGAATTGCCTTGGTTTATGCCGATGGCGATATTGTAGGAGGTAAAGGTGATAACGAATCTGTTGGCAGTGATGAATTCAGAACCCTCTTGCGCAAATTGCGTTTGGATGATGACGTAAAAGCCATTGTGTTTAGGGTAAATTCTCCAGGTGGTAGTTCACTAGCCAGTGATGTAATTTGGAGAGAAATCAGTTTGACTAGAAAATCAAAACCCGTAATTGTTAGTATGGGTGATATGGCCGCTTCTGGTGGTTATTATATTGCCTGCAATGCCGATTCTGTTTTTGCCAATGAAGGCACTTTAACAGGAAGCATTGGTGTGTTCAGTATTCTTCCAAATTTTCAGCCCTTCTTTAAAAACAAATTGGGCATCACATTTGACGGCGTTAAAACAGCACCTTATGCCGATATGGGCAATACCAGTAGGGCTTTAACTGAACCTGAAAAACGCTTTTTGCAAAACGGTGTTGATTCTATTTACCATACTTTTAAATCAAGGGTAGCCGAGGGTAGAAAAAAAGACATGGACTATGTAGACAGTATTGCCCAAGGAAGGGTATGGACTGGTAGCCGCGCCATTACTGTTGGATTGGTAGACAGGATTGGTGGCTTGCAAGAAGCCATTGTTTCTGCAGCAAAAATGGCCAAATTGAGTAGCTACAAATTGAGAGAATATCCTGAAAAGAAAAATATTTTGGAGCAGGTCATGGAAAACTATCAGAAATCTGTGAGTAGTTCTTTGGTGAAATCTGAGATAGGAGAGAAAGAGTATCAATTATTGCAACAAGTAAAACAGGTTCGTAAAATGGTAGGGGAGCCACAAAGCCGTTTACCTTTCTTTTTGAATCAGCAATAATCTAGTTAGAACAAGCTTTTAAATCATGAACGCTAATTATAGTCAGATCAGGGCCATGTTGGCCATTACCAAGGGAAGTTTAAAAGCCATTTTCAGAAGTCCATCTGCAGTGATTTTTAGCATTGCTTTTCCCATGATTTTTATCTTGGTATTTGGGTTTATAGGGAATGGTGGTAAACTCTCTATTAATGTGGCATTTGATCCTAAATCAGATACCAGTAACCCAGTTTATAACAGTATCAAAATGGTAGCTGGTATCAATGTCATTCGAAAAACTGGAGTTGAACTACAAGAAGACCTTGAAAAGGGAAGGATTACAGCCCTTCTCAATATTCGTAAATCTGGATTAGAGAATCCTCCTATCATCATTGATCTGACAAGTTCAGAAGCGGTGAATCCGCAGAACATGCAAGTGCTTAGGTCTATTTTAAATGCAGTAATTGCAGGCATTAACCAACAGACCTTTAATAATATTCCTACCTATGCCATTGTCAATAGCAATGTGCAGAAAATACCAGGTAGGGTGTATAGAACCATTGATTTTATCCTGCCCGGGCAAATGGGTTTCTCATTGTTGAGTGCAGGTGTTTTTGGGGTAGCATTTTTATTTTTTAACCTGCGTCAACAATTGGTTTTAAAGCGTTTTTATGCAACCCCCATTAAAAGAGGTTATATTGTTTTGGGTGAAGCACTCAGCAGGGTCATTTTTCAAATGATGACAGCTGTAATTATTATTGGAGTAGGACATTTTGCTTTTAATTTCACCTTGGTGCACGGTTTTCAAACCTTTATGGAGATCATGTTATTGAGTTTTGTTTCCTTGATTTTGTTCATGGGTTTTGGATTCATTGTCAGTAGCGTTGCCAAAAATGAAAGCACCATACCTCCCTTTGCCAATTTGATTACCCTTCCTCAGTTTTTATTGGCTGGTACTTTTTTTTCTATAGAAGCTTTTCCATCTTGGTTACAACCCATATGCAGGATCATGCCGCTTACGCACTTCAACAATGCTATGCGCAATATTGCATTTGAAGGAGCTAGTTTGGCCAGTTGTTGGAAAGAGTTTGGCGTAATAGGCATTTGGATAGTGGTAGTATATATCGTGGCTTTTAAAACCTTTAAGTGGGAATAATATGCGTTTTATAAAATTGATCTTAATTAGTGTAGTAGCATTATTTGTGCTCATGCTATTTTTCTCTATCCTCATGCCTTCTACCGTCTTGGTTTCAAGGGCCATTGATATCAATGCTCCATTAGACAGCATCCGCTACCGGGTCTCAGATTTAAACCAATGGGTCTATTGGGTAAAAGGCATGCGTTCCAATACGGTTAATATTGAATCTGCTAAAAAAGCCCAATTAGGTAACTCCATTGTTTCAGTCATAGCACTTACAGATAGTACGGTAGTAATGAATTGGGAAACCAATAGCAGTGCCTTGCAAAAAAGCACCATGCGTTTAATTAGTCATCCAGGTACTACGGTGTCAACTGTTCAATGGCAATTTGAACAACACTTGCGTTGGTATCCATGGGAGAAACTAGGTTCTTTTATGAATGATAAGATTTTAGGACCTATGATGGAACAAAACTTATTAAACCTAAAACACTGGACCGAGAACCAGCCGGTTGATTTGGCTAACCCCAATCCTTAATGCGGGTTTCTGCAAATAAAAAACGCTTGATTTGTTCAATCTTGCGGGTTAAAAGCGGCGAAATCATATAAACAAGCAAAAAAATGCAAAAAAATGCGGTAAAATATTTTCATTTCCGCAAAAAAAGGCACATATTGGACCTCTAATTGCTGCTTCATGTTAAAAAGAGAGCGTCAGGCTTTTATTTTAAAACAAATCAATCTCCACAATCGGGTACTGTCTTCGGATTTGAGTACGGAGATGCAGGTATCGGAAGATACCATCCGCAGAGACCTGTTGGAATTGTCCAATACCGATAAGCTGATTAAAGTACATGGAGGGGCACTTTCAAAATCATTTCATAGTTCCTTTCTTAGAGAAGATATTTACCAACTTGATGCCAAAAAGATGATTGCCAACAAAGCTTTAAACTTAATTAAGGATGGGATGTTTGTTTTAACCAGCGGAGGAACTACCATTATTGAATTAGCAAGGATTTTACCAGTGGAATTAAAAGCTACTTTTTTTACAGGAAGTATTCCTGCGGCTTATGAATATGCCAAACATCCCAATATTGAAGTCATTTTTATTGGCGATAAAATTTCCAAAGGTTCGCAGATTACGGTGGGAGGAGAAGCTATAATGAAAATCAATAGTATTAAGCCTGATCTCTGTTTATTAGGGGTCAATGCAATAGACCTGACAAATGGCGTAACAGATAATGATTGGGACGTGGTGCAAGTAAAAAAAGCCATGGTAGAAGCAGCGTCTAAGACCGCAGTATTGACCATTACTGAGAAGATGAACACCTGTCAAAAATTAAAAATTTGCGAGATAAACCAAGTAGCTTATTTGATTACGGAAATGGATCATCAAGCTGATTTATTTAAAGCTTATGCCAATACGGGCATAGAAATTTTGTAAACTATAAACCCTGATATATGAGTATGAAACAAAAACAATGGCCGGGCAAATGGATTGGGTTCTGTTTGTTATTGGCCTTACAAATGATTGGAGCCTATGCCTATGGACAGGTGAAGGTCTCCGGTAAGGTAAATGCACCCACTGGTGCAGCTGCTGAATCCGTAACAGTAATGGTAAAAGGAACCAAATCTGGTGCTATTACTGATAATACTGGTAATTACAGTCTTTCAGCTGCTTTAAAAGAAGGCAATTATAGCCTTGTTTTTGAAGGTGTTGGATTTAAGAAAAAAGAAATAGCTTTTACTGTAGGAGCAGCAAAATCTTATACAGTTGATGCAGTACTTTCTGAAGAAGTATCCAAATTAGATGAAGTAGTAGTAACAGGTACTTCACAGGGTACAACCCGCAGACAATTGGGTTCTTATGTAAGTTCTGTAAAAGGAGAAGAATTAACCAAGGGTGGAAGTGGCAACGTGTTGGCTGCTTTGCAGGGTAAAACTGCAGGTGCACAAATTACCCAAAACAATGGTGATCCAGCAGGTGGCATTTCAGTGCGTTTGCGTGGTATCAGTACCATTTCTTCTTCTTCTGAACCATTGTATATTGTTGATGGTGTAATTGTGAACAATAGCACCAATAGGGTAACCAATACTCAGAGCGGTTATGATGGACAAAATTTTGTAGGAAGCGTTGGACAAAATCGTTTGGTAGATATTAATCCTGCCGATATTGAGCGCGTAGAAGTATTGAATGGTGCTGCTGCAGCTGCTATTTATGGAAGTCGTGCAAACGCTGGTGTTGTGCAGATTTTTACCAAAAAAGGTAAGTCTGGTGCACCGGTTGTTTCCTTTTCTACTAGCTATATGAATAGCAGTTTGCGCAAGAAAATTGGTGTAAATCAGTCACCAACCAAATTTGGTGGACCAACTGATGGTGCAGGTGCACAAACCCAAGATATCTTAACGCCTGCTTTAACCAATACTACTAACGTTACTAGATATGATTACCAAGATTATATCTTCCGTAATGCTTCAGGAACAGATAACAATGTATCTGTAT